>NZ_RAWC01000063.1:0-41121 GCF_003611685.1 Corallococcus sp. CA049B
GCGCATGGCGCTCGGGGGCAGGGCGTGGCGGGGCTTCTTCCCCGTGGGCGGGGAGCTCACGTCGGGCCGGCCGGACCGCAAGGAGGGGCTGTACTTCGGCACGGAGCTGCCGCCGGACGATCCCCGTGTGCGCGCCGGCACTCCGCTGCATGGACCGAACCTGTTCCCCCTGAAGCCGGAGGGGCTGGGCGGCGCGGTGCTGGCGTACATGGCGGCGCTGACGTCGCTGGGCCACGCGTTGATGTCCGGCATCGCGCTCAGCCTGGACCTGGAGGCGGACTTCTTCGCCACCCGGTACATGGCGGATCCGACGGTGCTGTTCCGCATCTTCAACTACCCGCCGGGCCCGGAGGTGGACGCGCAGGGCTTGCCGGTGTGGGGCGTGGGCGAGCACACCGACTACGGCGTGCTCACCATCCTCAAGCAGGACGACGCGGGCGGGCTCCAGGTGAAGACCCGCCAGGATGGGCAGACGCGCTGGGTGGACGCTCCTCCGGTGGAGGATGCGTTCGTGTGCAACATCGGCGACATGCTCGACCGGATGACGCGCGGCGTGTACCGCTCCACGCCGCACCGGGTGCTCAACCGCGCGGGCCGCGACCGGCTGTCGCTGCCGTTCTTCTTCGATCCGGACTGGACGGCGGAGGTGCGCGCCATCGACTCGCCCGCCCTGAAGGACGCGGGCTCGGACGACCATGCGGAGCGGTGGGACGGCCAGAGCGTGCACCGCTTCCAGGGCACCTATGCGGACTACCTGCTCGGCAAGGTGGGGAAGGTGTTCCCCGACCTGCGCGCGGAAGTGCTGTAGCGCCTCAGGCCCAGAGCGACTGCTCCAGCGAGTCGAGCAGCGCCGCCGCGACTTCGGGCGATGGCAGCCCCGCGTCTGCGATGAGCTCGGGGGCGAGCGGCACGGCCACCTCCGCGCGCAGCACCGCGATGGCCTGCCGCCGGGCCTCGTGGAGGGCGGCCCGCGCCCCGGTGGACAGGCCGGGCGTGGCCCACGCGTCGATGTCCCAGGACAGACCCGCGTGCCGGGTCTCGTCGTCGGCGATGCGCGCCATGGCCTCGCGGATCTCCGGGTCGCGCGCGTGCAATGCCTGATGGTGCGCCACCAGCGCGCCATAGGTTTCGCGCACGCAGCCCTCCACGGTGTTGTCGAGCAGCACTTCGCTCAACGGCCGCAGCGGCAGGGCGGTGACGCCGGGCGGTACTGGCGTGGCGCCGAAGCGGTGGGCCAGTTGCAGGGTGACTTCGGTGTGGCGGACCTCGTCCTCCGCGCTGGCGAGCGCCGCGTTCTGCAGCTCACTGCTTGCGCCATGCCGTGCCAGTTCCTCGCGCAGGCGCAGGAAGGCGTGGATGGCGGCGGCCTCCAGGTGGGCGGCGTTCGCGAACCAGGCGCCCCTGGCGTCTTCGCAGTCCCCGGCCTGGCCGCGCTGGAGTCCCACGGGCCTGCGGCCGACGACACAGTCGGGCGTGCCCTCCTTGAGGGGGAATTTGCCTTCCTCCGTCACGACACCGGACGGCGTGACCTTCAGGTCGTGCCGGGTCTCGTACACGTTCGTTTCACAGTCGTAGTCCTGGATGCTGACGACGCTGAAGGTCCCGTCGGGAAGGGCCCGCACCTTCCCGCGCTCATAGGCCGGATGGCCGCACAGGGCGTAGCCCGAGGCGTAGGCCAGGAGCGCGGCCTCCTGCGGAGTGTCAATGCGGCCCAGCAATGCCCTGACGGCGTCCGCGGTCGTGTACGCCGTCACCTCGTCGCCGCGGGTCGTGACGAAGAAGCCCTCGACGCACTCCATGCTGTAGCCACAGAGGCGAGGGAAGCCGCGAGTCACCTCCAGCGCTTCGATGCGCTCCAGGCACGCCTGGGGATCCGACGCCGTCGCGCAAGGCTCGCCCTCCGACGTCACGAGCTGGACGTCATGGGGGAGGGTCCGGTGGTTGACGACGCGGAGCTGGAGCGCATCCGGAGCCGGCTCGATGGCCAGCCCGGTGAGGGCAGGGAGATAATTCTCGCACGCGACGTCCGAGTGCTGGCTCAGGTCGATGGGCTCCGGCTTCGTGGGCACTGGCTTCGTGGGCTCTGGCTTCGTGGGCTCTGGCTTCGGCGGAGGCTCCACGGTGGGTTCCCCGTGGCATCCCGTGAGCAGCAGGGGCGTGGCCAGGGAGACCCGCAGGGCACGGGAGAAGAGAAACCGCAGCCGATCCACGTTCATGGTCCCCTCAAGGGCAAGACGCGGGCACCGGGCCCGCTCCCCTTGGACACGCGACCCCGGCGGATTGGGACATGGCCCGGCTCAGGCCCACAGTTCCTGCTCCAGCGAGTCCAACAGCGTCAGGGCCACTGCCGGTGAAGGCAGCCCGGCCTCCGTGGAGAGGCGCGCGTCCAGCGGCACGGCCATCTCCGCGCGCAGCACGGCCAGCGCCTGACGCCGGGCCTCCCGAAGGGCGGAGCGTTCCTCCTCGGACAGCCTGGGCGCGGCCCACGCGTCGATGTCCCAGGACAGGCCCGCGTGGCGCGTCTCGTCCTCCGCGATGCGCGCCATGGCCTCGCGGATCTCCGCATCCTCCGCGTGCAGCGCCTGATGGTGGGCCAGCAGCGCGCTGTAGGTCTCCCGCACGCACCCCTCCACGGCGTTGTCGAGCAGCACCTCGCGCAAGGACCTCAACGGCACGCTGGCCACGGAGGGCAGGGGAGGCTCGGCCCCGAAGCGACGCGCGAGCCGGGTGGTGACCTCCGCGTGCCGGACCTCGTCCTCAGCGCTGGCGAGCGCCGCGTCCTGCAACGCCTGACCCGCACCGTGCAGGGCCAGCTCCTCGCGCAGGCGCAGGAAGGCGTGGATGGACGCAGCCTCCAGGCGGGCGGCATTGGCGAACCAGGCGCCCCGGGCGTCCCCGTGGCCCTCGGCCCGTGCCTCCTGGAGTCCCACGGGCCTTCTGCCGGGATAGCAGCCGCTATCACCGTACTTGACGATGATGGGTTCGTACTCGACGACCTCCCCCGAGGACGAGACGCGCACCGGCTTCCGGGCCGACCATGTCCCTGGACCACAGTCGTGGCCATGCTGGACCAGGATGGTGAAGCCCTCGTCGGGGTTGACGCCGACCGCTGGAGGGAACTCGGTGGGAGAGCAGACGTTGTTGCCCGCCGCGAATGCCAGCAGGGCGGCCTCCTCCGCCCGGTCGATGGTGCCCAGCGCCTGCCTGAGGGAGTCCATCGTGTTGTAGACCCTCACCTCGTCGCCCCGGGTCGTCACGAGGTAATAGGCAATGCACTCGGACTTGGGAAACCCACGGCAATCCGCTGCAAAGCCTTTCATGCCTCCGTCCTGTGCCTGGAGCACCTCCCAACAGGCCTCCTTGTCGACGGCGGTCTCGCACACGTTTCCCGTGGAGAAGACAGGCTTGAATCCCGTGCTCCGAGACGTGTTGGAAGAGGTGCGCAAGCGTCCATTGAGTGGCCGGCGTTGCGCCATGTTGACGACGAACTCCCAGGTGTACGAGTACCTCCTCAATTCAACGAAGTCTGGCGCGGGCACGATCCAGGCCCGGTCGACGCTGGGGACCGGGTCGGGGAAGGAGTAGCCCTCTCTCAACGGAGCGTCCACGCACCCTCGGATCCGGCGGTAGTTCGTCGCCAGGAGGCCCGTGGGCACGTCCGGCTTCACGTGCCGTTCGCCGTGGCATCCGGCAATCACAAGCGGCGTGGCCAGCGATGCCTTCAATGCCCTGGCGAACAGCCGCCGCAATCGCTCCGCATTCAATGACGACCCCCGTGTCGGCAGCCCGGCCCCTGCGCTGTCCCCAAACCCTATCAAACCGGTCCGGGACCGTGCCCATGAAAAGCAGACGGGCGATGCACGCCGGGAAGCGCGCATCGCCCATAGGTGCTTCACATGAGGCGCCGAGGCCTTACGCGCCCGCGTACTTGCGGCGGAACTCGTGGATCTCCGCCAGCCGGAACGTGCCCGGCTCCGGGGCAATCGCCTCCGGCGCGTCGTAGGGCAGGTTCATCAGCCGCTCGTACTCCTCCACCGACACGCGCTCGCGCTTCGCCAGCACCGTGTCCAGGTCCGCGCGGGCCATGCGCTCCGCCGCCTTCTCACCCACGACCCCGGAGTAGAACTCCGCGCAGGAGCCGCTGCCGTAGGACAAGAGGCCAATGCGCTGCCCCGCCAGCGCCGCGCCCTCCGCGTGCAGCTGGCCCGCGAGCGCCAGGTACAGCGACGCCGTGTAGACGTTGCCCACGCGCGCGTTCAGCCCCAGCGACTTCGCCACCTGCGCGTCGTAGCTGGCCTGAGACTTCGCCGCCTCGTCGCGCGCCTCGGGCGTGGCCGGCCCGCTGCCCGAGTCCTCCAGGTCGCACAGCCGCACCTGCGCGTGCGCCTTGCGCGCCATCTTGCAGAAGGGTACGTGGTAGAGGATGCGAGAGAGTTGCTCGCTGGGCAGCTTCGAGTCCCACCGCACCAGCCCCTGCTCCATGGCGCGCTCGCGCCAGCCCCGGTACGCGCCCGCCATGGCGTCCAGGTAGCAGGTGATGGAGTAGTGCCCGTCCACCAGCGCCTCGCGCCGGCCCACCGGGCGCCAGAAGTCGTACACGTCCGCGGTGCTCACGCCGTTGAGCCCCACGTCCACCGCCAAGAGGTCCGGCGTCTCCGACACCAGCAGCGCCACCGCGCCGCCGCCCTGCGTGGGCTCGCCCGCCGTCTTCAGGCCGTAGCGCGCGATATCCGTGCACACCACCAGCGCGGAGCGGCCCGCCCCCGCGCCGGACGCAATCCACTCCACCGCCGCCATCAGGCCCGCCGTGCCGCCGTAGCACGCGTGCTGCGAGTCGAACGTGCGCATGCCGCGAGGCAGCTTCAGCAAGCCGTGCACGTGTGACGCGATGGGCTTGGAGTGGTCCACGCCCGTCTCCGTGCCCACCACCAGCATGCCCAGCTTGGACGTGTCCACGCCCTGCTGCTGGATGAGGCGCGCGGCCGCCGTGGCCGCCAGCGACACGGAGTCCTCGCCCGGGTCGTTGACCGCCATCTCCTTCGCGCCCAGGCCCGCGGTGAACTTCGCCGGGTCCACGCCGCGCGCCCGCGCCAGGTCCTCGATGTCCACGTACCGCCGGGGGACCGCCACCGCCAGCGCTTCGATTCCAACCCGCTTCTTCATGGGGAGCTCCTCAAAGTCAAAAGGTCACGAATCCAGACGGCCTCACGCCGCCGGGGGCACCAGCACCAGCCGGCCCGCCACTTCCCGGTTCTCCAGGCGGAAGTGCGCGCGGCCCGCATCCGCCAGCGGCACCTCTTCCGACACGAAGGGGCGGATGAGGCCCTTGGCCGTCAGCCGCAGCGACTCGTCCAGCTCCTCGCGCGTCGTCGCGTACGCGCCCAGGATCTCCAGCTCCTTCACGATGACCAGCCCCGGGTTGAGGTTCACCACCCCCGACTCCAGGTTGCCCACCACCACCACGCGCCCACCGGGCGCCATGGCCTTGAGCGTCTGATCGAAGGTGGCGCTGCCCACGATCTCCACCGCCACGTCCACACCCTGGCCCTGCGTGCGCTTGCGCGCCTCTGAACCGAAGTCCAGGCCGCGCGAGACAATCACCTCGTCCGCGCCGGCCTCCTTGAGGGCCGCGACCTTCGCCTCGCCGGACGTGATGGCGATGACGCGCGCCCCGTCCACCTTCGCCAGCTGCACGGCGGCCAGACCCACGCCGCCGCTGGCGCCCGTAATGAGCACCGTCTCACCGGCCTTCACCTTCGCCCGCGTGCGCAGCGTGTGCACGGCGGTGCCCAGCGTGCAGCACACCGTGGCGGCCACCGCCCAGGGCAGGTCGGACGGCACGCGGCCCAGGCCTCGCACCGGGGCCACCATGAACTGCGCGTAGCCGCCCTGGAGCTCCTCGCCGAAGAAGCGGTTGTCCGTCTTGCACAGGCTGTTGCGGCCGGAGAGGCACAGCGCGCACTCGCCGCAGGACATGCGCTGCAGCGTCGCCGCGCGGTCGCCCACCTTCCAGCCCACCGTGTCCGGGCCCACCTCCACCACCTCGCCCGCGGCCTCGTGCCCCAGGATGGCGGGCACGTGCGTGCGGGGCAGGTTGCCGCGGCGGTTGATGACATCGTGGTAGCAGACGCCGCACGCGTGGACCTTCAGCAGCACCTCGCCCTTGCCCGGCCGGGGCAACGGCACGGTCTCCAGACGCAGGTTCTCTGCACTCCCGAACTGGCGAAGAACGACGGCTTCCATGCGGTGCCTCTCTTCCGTGCTGCTGCTTGAAGGATGGGGAGATGTGTTTCAGCCGCCGACGAGCGCGTCGCGCAGGTTGCGGGGGTCCAGCGCGCGGATGGCCGACACCGTGCGCGCGTCCGGGAGGGAGGTGACGGGCAGGGCGTCCGGCACCGCGAACTCGAAGCCGGTCCGCTCGGAGATGCCGTCCACCGTGGCCCAGGGGTGACGCGCCAAGAGCCGCGCCCCTCGGGGCCCGCCCAGCTCATACGTGCCCAGGTCGGAGATGAGCCGCACCGGACGGCTGGGGTCGCGCGTCGTGGCCACCTGGACCTGGGGGACGAGGTTGCGCCGGGACTGCCGGGGCACCAGCAGCACCGGGTTCTTCACCCACTGGCGCAGCGTGGCCGCGCCCGCGACGCCGGGGAACTTGGTGCGCGGCTTGTCCAGGCTGCCGGACGCCGTCATGTTGGTGCGGCCCGCCGGATCCACCTCCGCCGCGCCAAAGAAGACGGTGTCCACCCGGCCCCGCCGGGCGTGGTCGAACAGGTCCGCGATGCTCACCTCCGCGGACCGGCCGTCCAGGTACCGCAGGTCTTCCGACGAGGGGAACAGCTCCGGCAGCGCCGGATCCAACGAACCGACACACGCCAGGTACGTCAGCCCCGGCGCATGCGTGGCCCGGGCCACCGCGATGGCCAGGATGACCAGCGGCGACGCCACGCCCGTGGCCACCACCGAGCCGTCTTCAATCTCCCGCGCCAGCAGCGACACCACCGTCTCCGCGGGCGTCGCGTCCACCGTCGTCGTCGTCATGCCGCGCTCCGCGTCGCGCGCAGCGACATGAGGAAGCCCTTCGCGTCGCCCGCATCCGCCGCGGCCAGGTAGGCCGCGAGCATCGCGTCGTCATGCGGGTACTGGCCCAGGCAGCCCGTGGGCAGCGCGCCGCCGGGGGCGAGCACCACGCGCTCCACCTGGAAGGCGGGGATGGTGACGCGCGACAGCCTGGGCACGCGCTCCTCCACCGTGGCGATGAGCCGCTTCGCCGCGCCCGCGACGAGCAGGTCCGTGGTGGGGTCTTCGATCAGCAGGTTGCCCTTGTCGTCCGCCGCCCGGGCGTGGATGAGCGCCACGTCCGGGTAGTACGCGGGCTCCACCGGCACGCGGCGGCCCGTGAACGGGTCCTCCACCGTGCGCGGCGCGTCCACCTCCGCCAGCTCCGACACGTCCGCGTCCGGCGCGGGGATGAACGGCAGCCCCATGGACGCCGCGCGCAGCCGCTGCACCACGCGGTAGCCGTCGTGCTCGCGCCACTCAATGTCGCCCGCCTCGATGGCCCGCTTGAGGCAGGGCAGGGGCCGCACGCGGTTCTCCAGCACCAGCGCGCCGAAGGGCAGCTCCACGCGCTTGAGACACCCGCCCGCCACCAGGAACTCCGCCGGCAGCGGGTTGGGCAGGGAGATGAGCTGCAGGCCTCGCTTCTGCTGCGCCACCAGCTCCAGCACCAGCGCCATGGGCGCGCGGCCCAGCATGAACCCGCCGGCCGCGAGCGACGCGCCGTCCGGGATGGAGGCCACCGCCTCCGACAGGGAACTCCAACGGGCGCGGTTCACTGGGGCTCTCCTCCAGGACCGGAGCTGGACCCGGAAGCGGCGCGCGGCACCATGCGCAGCGCGGGCGCGTCTTCCGCCGAAGGGGCCGGGGCGCCCGCGGCCGACGCGGCGGAGGGAAAGAGCAGCTCCACCATGCCGTCGGCGATCTGCTCCTCGGTGAGACGCCCGTCCGGCTTGAACCACTTGTAGACCCAGAGGATCATCCCCAGGAACGAGAAGGCCGCGACGGTGGGGTCCACCACGCCGCGCAGGCGGCCCAGGCGGTTGGCCTCCGCGAACGAGTCCTCCAGGAACTTCACGTACCGCTTCTTGCGCCGGTCGATGTACTCGCGCGCTTCACCGGTGAGCGTGGCGTGCTCGTGGAGGATGATGATGACCTCCTTGCTGCGGCCGCTCGTCACCAGGTGGATGTTCTGCCGCATGCACTGGCGCAGCCGCTCCACCGGATCCGCCACGTCCTGCACGGGCGCGAGGACCTGCTCCTCGAACACGTCCATCCCGTAGTTCATGATGGCGAAGAGCAGCTGCTCCTTGTTCTGGATGTGGTGGTAGAGCCCCGCCTTGGTCATCCGGCACGCGGCGGCGATCTCCTGCATCGACGTGCCCTCGTAGCCGCGCTCGCAGATGAGCCGCGCCGCCGTCTCCAGGATGGCCCTGTACCGCTCGCCCTCGTCCGGTTTGCGCCCCGTGGGTGTCATGCGTGCCTTCCCTCGCCGGCCTGCCTGCTCCTGCCGGGCTGAAACCACCTACCGACCGGTAGGTCACTTCACCTACCGACCGGTAGGTAGCACTCGGCGACGCGGTCCGTCAACGGGCAAGTACCGGAGGGCAGGTGGGACAAAAGCTTTTGGAAACAAGGACTTGGGACCACCCAGCGGGTTAGGTTGCGGGTCGTCCATGCGGTCCACGCTCCTGCCCATCCTCCTCTTGTGCGCCGCGCTGGCGAGCGTGGGGGTGGGGGTCTGGACGCTCGTGAAGCGCAGCCGGACGACCCTGGTGGAGCAGTTCGCGGGGGACCGGCAGAAGCAGCTGGACGAGGCGGTGGGCGGCGTCACGGACTCGCTGGAGGAGGTGGGCAAGAACCTGCGCTTCGCCGGCGAGCTGATGTCCCAGCCGGGGAGCCTGGCGGAGCACCGGCGGGAGCTGCGCGCGCTCCTGGAGGCGGTGGGCCAGTACAAGGCCATCGCGGCGTACGACGGCGACGGCGCGGAGCAACTCTTGCTGTTGGACCGCAAGCCGGACCCGCAGGTGTCGCGTGAGGGGCTGGTGGCGGAGATGGCCGGCACGGCGCGCCGCGCGCTCCTGCGTCCGCCGGGGGACCTCACCACGTCGCCCGTCCTGGACGCGGCCAACGGCGGCTGGCTGCGCATCCTGGCCACGGCGCTGCCCGCGACGGACGGCAAGCCCGAGGGCGCGGTGGCGGTGCTGGTGGACACGGAGACGTTCTTCGCGCCGCTGCGCATCGTCACCTCGGACCTGGAGGCGCGGATGCTGCTCGTGGGCACGCACGGCCAGCCCACGCCCGCGAGCGATCCGGTCCTGGCGGAGTGGTTCGGCCGCGCGAGCCAGAAGGACTCGGGGGTGCCGGGCTTCGCGTTCCTGGTGTCCCGGCTGAAGGCCGGTGCGCGCGGCATGCTGCCCCTGTCCGAACAGGAGGCGGAGCGGTTGGGGCTGGGGCGCTCGGAGGTGGTGGCTGTCTACACGCCCATCCGCATGCGCGGCGGCAGCCACTGGGCGGTGGCGACGCTGGTGTCCACCGCGGCGCTGCGTTCGCACGAGCAGTCGCTGGTGGTGCGGCTCTTGGGCGCGGGCGCGCTGGTGGCGTTCTTCCTGGTGGCCTTCGCGGTGTACGTGGTGCTGGCGCGGCGGCGCGCGGTGGCGCTGACGGAGAGCCGCCGGCACGCGGCCCAGCTCGCCGCGCTCCATGACCGGACGCGGAAGATATTGGACCACCTGCCCACGGGCGTCCTCGCGCTGACGGAGGACGGGCGGATCAGCGCCGTCAACCAGGCCCTGCGCTCGCGCGTGCCCGGCAACGTGACGGGTGCGCCGCTGGCGTCCGCGTTCCCCGGGGCACCGGCGCCGGTGATGGAGCGGCTGTCCGCGCTGGTGGCGTCCGCGCGGCAGGAGGACCGGCCGCTGAGCCTCCTGGGCGAACCGCTGGCGCTCTTTGGTGAAGAGGGCACGTACAACCTGCACGCGGTGCCGCTGACCGCGGAGGACCCGAAGGAGGAGACGCGCGCGCTGCTGGTGGTGGAGGACCTGAGCGACGTGCGCGCGCTGGAGACGCAGCTGCTGCGCGCGGAGAAGCTGGCCACGGTGGGCGTGCTGGCGGCGGGCATCGCGCATGAAATCGGCACGCCGCTGGGCGTGGTGCGCGGCCGGGCGGAGTACGTGCAGAGCAAGCTGGGGCCCTCGCACCCTCAAGGGCCGGGGCTGGGCGTCATCGTCGAGCAGATCGACCGGGTGAGCCGCACGCTGCGCCAGCTGCTGGACTTCTCCCGCCTGCAACCGGCGATGGTGCGGCCAGTGGTGCTGGGGCCGCTCGTCCGGAGCGTGCATGAGCTGTTGCAGGTGGAGGCGGAGCGGCGGCGGGTGAGCTTGAGCGTGGACGTGCCGGAGTCCGTGCCCGCGCTGGCGGCGGACGCGGATCAGCTCCAGCAGGTGCTGCTCAACCTCACGCTCAACGCGTGCGATGCGTGCAGCGAGGGCGGCAGGGTGGAGGTCACCGCCTCCGCGCTGGCGGGCCCGGAGGAGGGCACGTGGGGCCTGGTGGCGCTCACCGTGCGCGACGACGGGTGCGGGATTCCCAAGGAGCGCCTCAACCAGGTGTTTGATCCGTTCTTCACGACGAAGAAGCGCGGGCAGGGCACGGGGTTGGGGCTGACGATGGTGGCCCACGTCGTGCGCAACCACGGCGGACGGGTGGAGCTGGAGAGCACGCCGGGGCAGGGCACCCGCGTCACCGTGCTGTGGCCGGTGGCCCGCGCCGTCCCAGAGGAACGAAATGCCGAGCGACTTGCCGTCTGACGCGCGCATCCTCGTGGTGGACGACCACGTGGAGATGGGGCGCATGCTCCAGGAGCCGCTGGCCGACGCGGGCTGGACGGTGGACCTGGCCACGGGCGGGCAGGAGGCGCTGACGCTCATCCGCTCGCGCGTGTACGACGCGGTGCTGACCGACCTGCGCATGGAGAAGGTGGACGGGCTGGACGTGCTGGACGCCGCCCGCGCGGTGGACCCGGAGCTGCCCGTGCTCTTGATGACGGCCTTCGGCGGCGTGGAGAGCGCCGTGGAGGCGATGCGCCGGGGCGCGTACCACTACTTCACCAAGCCCTTCCGTTTGGACGAGGTGCGGCTGTACCTGGGCCGCGCGCTGGAGGACCGTCGGCTGCGCGCGGAGCACCGGGCGCTGAAGCAGGCGTCGCAGGAGAGAGCCGGCCTGGGCGCGCTGGTGGGCAGGAGCGCGCCCATGCGCGGGCTGTACGAGCTCATCGACCGGGTGGCGCACGCGGCGGCCCCGGTGCTGCTCCGGGGCGAGAGCGGCAGCGGCAAGGAGCTGGTGGCCCGCGCGCTCCACGTCGAGGGACCGCGCGCGTCCAACCCCTTCGTGGCCGTCAACTGCACCGCGCTGCCGGGGCCGCTCTTGGAGAGCGAGCTGTTCGGCCACGTGAAGGGCGCCTTCACCGGGGCCACGTCCGTGCGGCGCGGCCTGTTCGTGGAGGCGCACGGCGGCACGCTGTTCCTGGACGAGATTGGCGACATGCCCACGGAGCTCCAGGCGCGGCTGCTGCGCATCCTGGAGGACGGCGAGGTGCGCGCGGTGGGCTCGGATGCCAGCCGCACCGTGGATGTGCGCGTGGTGGCAGCCACGCACCAGGACCTGGAGGCGCGCGTGCGGGAGGGGCGCTTCCGCGCGGACCTCTTCTACCGGCTCAACGTCGTCACGCTGCGGGTGCCTTCGCTGAAGGAGCGCCGGGAGGACATCCCGCAGCTGGTGGAGCACTTCACCGCCCGCTCTCGCACACGCAATCCGCGCTCCCGCGTGGCGTCGCTGTCACCGGAGGTGGTGGCCGCGCTGGGCGCCATGCCCTGGCCGGGCAACGTGCGCGAGCTGGAGAACCTGGTGGAGCGGCTGGTGGTGCTCGTGCCCCAGGAGACGGTGACGCTGGAGGACCTGCGGCCCCACGCGCCGGTGCCGGAGCCGGCGGCGCCGCTCGCCCAGGCGCAAGAGGGCGTGTGGACCCTGCGCAAGCTGGAGGGGGAGTACATCCACTGGATGGTCCAGCACTGCGGGGGGAACAAGACCCGCGCCGCGGAGCTGCTGGGCATCGATGTGTCCACCATCCATCGCCGCGAGCGGGAGCGGTGAGCGGGCTTGCGCCTCGTGCAGGCTGGCATCCGGGCGGCCGCACGAACGTCTGCGGGAAAGCCTCCGCTGGGTTGCCGTGGGGGCAGCGGGAGCCCATGGAATGGGCATGCCCACGCCTCGCCCCGCCGGGACCGAAGTGTTGTGGAAGCTGCTCTTCCTCGCCTTCGCCGCCGTCGTGGGCAGCTTCTTCGCGACCAGCCTGATCGTCCAGCGATCGTCCGCGGTCATCAGCGATCTCTCCAAGGAGATCATCTACAACTCGGCGCCGAGCATCGAGCACCTCGCGCTCGTCCGCAGGGCCGTGCTGGAGGCCGAGCTGGTCCTCGCCCGGTTCATCAACGAGCCGACGCACCGGGGGGAGCTGGACCGGGAGCTGGAGACGGCCTTGTCGGAGGCGAGGGCGGGCATTGGCGAGTACCTGGGCCTGACGGCCCTCCCGGGCGAGCAGGCGGTGAGGCAGGACGTGCAGGAGTCGTGGTCGCGCTTCGAAGCCGCGGTCACGCAGGCCCGCGCGGACGCGGTAGCCATGCGGGAGGGGGCGGAGGGGGCCCTGTTCGAACAGGACGTCGAACCCCCGGGCCGGACCCTCCTCGAGAACATCACGCGCTCCATCGAATGGAACGCGGTCAGGGGACGGGAGCTGGCGGAGCGCATCCGTGAAGCGCGCCGCGAGGCCGTGTGGCTGAGCGCGAGCCTCCACGCGGTGTGCGGCATCCTGGCCGGGGTCGTGGCGTGGTTGCTCTATCGCGAGCTGCAAGGACGCCGCGCGCTCGCGGACGCGCACACGAAGTTCGTCGAGGCGCGAGCGGAGGAGCTGGAGCAGTTCGCGGGCCGCGTCGCGCACGACATCCGGAACCCGCTGTCCTCGGCCCGGATGGCCGCGGAGCTCGGCTTGCGCAAGGCCCCGGAGGAGTCCTCGCGCGCGCCCTTCAAACGCGTCATCCGGAGCCTCTCGCGGGCGGATGTCATCACCGGAGCGCTCCTGGATTTCGCCCGCTCCGGAGCCCGGCCGGATCCCGGAGCCCGGGCCGAACCCCGGGCGATCATCGCCGACCTGCTGGGCGGCTTCGCGGCGGAGACGGAGCAGGCCGGCATCGAGCTGCGTCACGAGCCCGTCCCGCCGGTCCTGGTGGCTTGCAGCACCGGCGTCTACCTGAGCCTGCTCGGCAACCTGATCCGCAACGCCATCAAGTACATGGGCGATGCGACGACCCGGCGGGTCACCCTCCGCGTGGAGGACGCCGAGGGCTTCATCCGCACCAGCGTCAGCGACACGGGGCCGGGCGTCACGCCGGAGCTCCTGCCCTCCCTGTTCGAGCCCTACTTCCGCGTCAAGGGGAGCAGCGCCATCGCCGAAGGGCTCGGGCTGGGGCTCGCGACCGTCAAGAAGCTGGTGGAGGGGCACGGGGGCCGGGTGGGTGTCACGTCCACGCGCGGGAAGGGAAGCACGTTCTGGTTCGAGCTGCCGCGGGCGGGCTCTTCCTCCTGGGACGCCCCCCCGCCGCCATACGACATTCCAGGCACGAGCCCCCTGAACTAGGCCGGCGTGGCAATGCGCCACGGGGGGCTGGCGGATTGCCACGGTCCTCGGGTGATCACTCGGCGGCCCCTGGGGACGGTGGTTCCGGCATGTAGCTTGCTGTGACGTGGGGCCGTGGCGTCCCTGCGCACAACCCGGGCCTTGCTGCTCGGTGCGGATGAGTCCCTGGCGTCGCTGCTGGCGGACGTGCTGGGCGACCTGGGCATCGCCCTGTTCCTGGACGCGGGGGACGCGGCCCGGCCGGACCTGGTGCTGGCGCACGTGGAGCGCGGGGAGGCCATCCTCCCGGTGCTGACGCACGCGCGGGACTGCGCCGCCACCGCGCCCGTCGTCGTCCTGCTGCCCTTCGCGGACGAGCGCCTGGTGTCCCGCGCCCTGTGTCAGGGGGCCCGGGCATGTTTCGCGCTGGGCCGCCCGCTCGATGAGCTTCGCGCCCTCCTGCGCTCGCACTTCCCTCTGTTGGAGACCCCCCATGGGTGAACCGATGGCCGTCGTCACCGTGCTGCGTCCCGTTGTCCCCCTGCGTGAGGCGGAGCGCCGCCCGCTGGCTCCGGTGCCGGACGCGGGGGAGACCTCCCTCTTCCAGGCCGGCCAGGTCCGCGTCACCGGCGATCGGCTCGTCGTGGGCGGCCAGAGCTGGGCGCTGCGCGACGTGCTCCAGGTGGAGACCGCGCGCCGCACCCCGAAGGTGTGGCCCTACCTGCTCGCGGTGGGCCTGGCCGCGGCGCTGGGGCTGCCGCTGTTGTCCTGGCTGTCCGTCAGCGTGTCGGCGCTGAAGGGGGCGTACGAGGCGGGCCTGGGCCTCACCGCGCTGGGCCTCTTCGCGTCCATGGCCGCGCTGCTCGTGGTGGAGGACACCCACTACCTGGTGCTGGGGCTGCCGGGCGGCTCGCGCCGCGTCTTCGGCAGCCACGACGCCCAGCTCATCGCGCGGCTTGCGGGGACGGTGCGGGCCGCGTGTCAGCGGCCGTGAGCTGCTCGCGCACCTGCGCGACGATCTCGAAGGAGCGCAGCCGCGCCGCGTGGTCGAAGATCTGCGCGGTCACCATCAGCTCGTCGGCCCCGGTCTGCTCCAGCAGGGACTGGAGGCCTTCGCGCACGCTGTCCGGCGAGCCCACCACGGTGCACGCCAGCATGTGTTCGATCTCCGCCAGCTCCATCTCGTTGAGCTGACCGTCCATGCTGTCCACCGGCGGCAGCAGCGGGCCCGGCCGGCCCCGGCGCAGGTTGATGAAGGCCTGGAGCAGCGACGTGAAGAGGCGCTGGCCTTCCGCGTCCGTGTCCGCGGCGAAGACGTTGACGCCAATCATCGCGTACGGCTTCTGGAGCACGTCCGACGGGCGGAACTGCGTGCGGTACAGGTGCAGCGCGCTCATCATCTGCGCGGGCGCGAAGTGCGACGCGAACGCGAAGGGCAGCCCCAGGGCCGCGGCCAGCTGCGCGCTGAAGG
Organism: Corallococcus sp. CA049B; assembly: GCF_003611685.1. Taxonomy (NCBI): domain Bacteria; kingdom Pseudomonadati; phylum Myxococcota; class Myxococcia; order Myxococcales; family Myxococcaceae; genus Corallococcus; species Corallococcus sp. CA049B. The sequence continues at coordinate 15,198 of NZ_RAWC01000063.1, forward strand.
TGCTGGAGCCCAACAGCCACAGCGGCACGTGCAGGCCCGCGCCCGGCACCGCGCGCACGGCCTGCCCCGGCGTGGCCTCCTTGAAGTAGTTCTGCAGCTCCACCACGTCCTGCGGGAAGCTGTCCGCGCCGCCCAGCCCCCGGCGCAGGGCGGCGGAGGTGCGTTGATCCGTCCCCGGCGCGCGGCCCAGGCCCAGGTCGATGCGGCCGGGGTAGAGCGTCTCCAGGGTGCCAAACTGCTCCGCGATGATCAGCGGCGCGTGGTTGGGCAGCATGACGCCGCCCGCGCCCACGCGAATCGTCTTCGTCCCCCCCGCCACGTACCCGATGACCACCGACGTGGCCGCGCTGGCGATGCCCGTCATGTTGTGGTGCTCGGCCAGCCAGAAGCGCTTGTAGCCCAGGCTCTCCGCGTGGCGGGCCAGGTCCAGGCTGTTGTGGAGGGCGAGGCCGGCGTCGCCCCCGGAGATGACGGGGGACAGGTCGAGGACGGAGAAGGGGATCATCGGGGGGACCCTCGCGCCACGGGGGGCGGAAAAGCCCTTCGATAGCCAGGGCCCCCGGGGTTTTCACGGCATTGACGCGCCGCTCGGGCGCTCGGGCCCTCCGGCCTTCCAGGCGGAGGCCATCCCACCCATCAGCCTGGCTTGTCGCCAGGCGCGCCCGGGGGGGCCGATGCCTTCGAACCTGTCCGACTGTCGGACAGGTTTACGGGCGGTCGCGCCCGGGAGGCTGCTCTTCAGTCGCGCGGGGGGGGGCCTTGCGCTCCGCCTTGGCCCGAACCAGCGCGGCGTGCGCGCGGTCCAGGGTGCCGTGCGGATCCTCCTCGCCCTGCACCGTCACGGCGATGGACACGCACGCGGGCTGGCCGGGCACGTCGTGGAGTTGCTGACGCGCGGCCTCCGCGGCCACGGCGTCCGCTCCGGGCAGCGCGAGCAGGAGGGTGTCCCCCGTCCAGCGCACCACGAAGCCTGGGGGAGGACAGAGGCCCTCCGCGTGCCGGGCCAGCTCGCGCAGCGCCGCGTCGCCCGCGTCATGGCCGCGCGCGCGGTTGACGGCGCCCAGCTCCACCAGGTCCACCAGGAGCAGGCTGGTGGGCAGGCCCTCCCGGCGGCAACGGCCAATCTCCTTGGCCAGCCGCTCCTCGCCCACGCGCCGGGTGTCCAGCCCCGTGAGCGCGTCCTGGCGCAAGAGCTGCTCCCGCTTGCCCCTCAGGTCCGCGCCGATGCCCAGGTCCATCAGCGACAGGAGCTGCGCGACGCCCCCGGGCACCAGGAAGGGCCGCGCCACCCAGCGCACCACGCGCTGACGGGGCCGCTCCAGCGACAGCGTCAGGTGCAGCCCGCGCGAGCTCTCCGCCGCCAGGTCCAGCTGCCGCAGCGTGCCGCCGGGGTCCGCGGTCAGGCTCGCGATGTGCTGGCACAGCGAATCGAAGGCCATGCCCGACAGCCGATCCTCCGGCAGCCCCAGGAACTCCGCCAGCGCCGCGTTGGCGGCGAAGGGCTTGCGGCCCGGCGCCACCACCAGCACCGGCACTTCGAGGGCGCTCACCGCCTCGCGCACCAGCGCCAGCGCCGCCGCCTCCGTGAGCACCGGCTCTGGAGCGCCCTGGGGCCTCGGCGTGATGGGGCGCGGCAGGCCCCGCGCGGAGGTGTGCTCCAGGTTCTCCGCCACGCGGCCCGCCAGCTCCCGCAGCGCGGCCAGGTCCTCGGGGCCCAGCATCAGCGGGCGCGTGTCGATGACGCACAGCGAGCCCAGCACGTCCCCGGTGGAGGTGATGAGCGGCGCGCCCGCGTAGCTGCCGACGATGCCGTCGCGCACCAGCGGGTTGTCCCGGAACACCGGGTGGCGCGTGGCGTCCGGCACCACCAGGGCCTCGCGGCCCTGCACCACGTGGTGGCAGAAGGCCCAGTCGCGCGGCGTGCCCCGGTCCTTCGCGAGCGCCGCGGGCAGCCCCACGTGCGCCTTGAACCACTGCTTGTCCCCCAGCACCAACGTCAGCAGCGCGACGGGCACCCCGAAGGCCTGCGCCACCTCCGCCACCAGGTCCTGAAGCTCCTGCTCGGGCAGGCTCGGGTCCACCAGCTTCAGATCGTCGATGCGCGCGAGCCGCCGCTTCTCCTCGTCCGCGTTGAGCTCCAGCTGGCCGTGGCCGGCGAGCTGACCCGCGAGCGCGCGCCTCACACCGTCGCGCATCGCCTCCGGCCCCGCGCGCCGGCTGAGCAGCGCGTGGATGCCCAGCGCGTCCTTGAGCTGCCATGCGCGCACGCGCAGCTCGTCGAACGCCGTCACCACCATCACCGCCGTGTGGCGCGCATCCGAGCGGCCCCGCAGCCACGCCAGCAGCGCGAACCCGTCCACCCGGGGCAGGGCCAGATCCGTCACCAGCAGCGTGGGAGCACCCCGCAGACGCACCAGTTCCTGGGCCTCCGCGCCGTCGCGCGCCACCACGCCCTCCAGCCCCTCTTGTTGTGCGAGCGCGAGCAGGCCCGCGGCGCGGTGGCGATCCGGTTCAGCGATGAGGGCGTAGCGGGACATGTGGGTCCACCCATGCTGCCACGCGTGTCGCCGTTGCGTACCCTGGCCCTTTGTCCAGATGAGGGCCGCTCGTCCATGGGCCGACGGTGCGAGTCATGCTCGGGGGTTTCCACGAGCGTCGGCGCCCGCGTCAGGACCGGGGCTTACCCGGCAGCGAGCGTGAGGCCCCGGGGTCCGCCGTGCCCGGAGCCGCGCCGGCATTGACGGCTTCGGAAGGCGCGGAGGCCGTCTCGCGGGGGAACCGGCCGAACAGGCGCTTGAGGGCGCCGCTCTGCCGCTGGAGATCCCCGGTGCGCGCCACGGCCTCCGCCAGCGTCACCAGCGCTACACCCACGACGGCGGGCAGGAGCGGCACGACCCAGCCCGGGTCCGCCAGGAGCCAGCCCACGAACACCGTGTGCCCGACGATGAGCAGCGAGGCCTGGGCCACCACCGCGCCCAGGCTCCTCGCGCGGCCCCTGCGCCACAGGAGCAGGGCCAGCACCAGCGCCGTCTCCACCTGCCCCAGGATCGCCGCGGGCCAGGTGGCTCGCAGCACCCGGCCGGTGCGCAGGTTGTCCATCGCGAAGGCGTGGATCTCCACGCCCGGCACCGCGAGCTGGCCGGGCAGGGTGCTCTGGCCATGCAGCCCCGTGGCGGTGACGCCCACGAACACCGTCTTCTGCCGGAGCGTCAGGTCCAGCCCCACCGAGGACGGCCCCGCGGCCAGCACGTCCGCCAGGCTCACGCGCGGCAGCCAGTCCGGCGCGGGCAGCCGCATCAGGGGCGCGCCGTCGTCGGTGGCCGCCACACGCAGGAGCGCCTCCGAGCGCTCCGGCCACAGGCGCAGCGCCGTCGCCAGCGCGAGCGAGGGCCACGCCTTGCCCGCCACCCGCACCGCGTAGGGATAGCGCCGGATGACGCCGTCCTCGTCCGGCAGCACGTTCAACATCCCGCTGCCCCAGGCCGCCAGCCGCAGCGGGGCCAGGTTCGTGGACAGGCCCTTCGCGCCCAGCCTCAGCCGGTCCGCGTCCAGGGGCACCGGCGTCAGCGGATCTCCCGCCACGGGCACGCCGCCGGTGTCCTCGTCCAGCGCCATGCTGCCCAGGATGACGGTGCCCATCCCGGAGAAGGCCTCCGTTAGCCGCGCGTCGCCGTCCTGCGCGTACAGCCGCGCCTCCAGGTCGCGGGCCAGCGACGCGCCCGCGGGCGTGTCCACGAGCCCTGTCGCGCGCAGCTGCTCCAGCACGTCCTCGCCCAGGTCCAGCGCGTCGCGGGACTCCGGCGCGTCGAAGAGGACGTCCACCACCACCGCGTTGGGACGGTAGGCCGCCAGCGCCTGGAAGGCCTTCGCCCAGGTGGCGCGCGACAGCGGCCAGCGCTCGCCCAGCGCCGCGAGCGCGCGGTCGTCCACCTCCACCAGCACCAGGTCCGCGGTGGGGGGCAGCGGCGGCAGGAGCCGGCTCACCGCGAAGTCGTACAGGGCCCGCTCGCCCGGGCCCGGCGCCCCGCCCGTCACCGCCGTGCCCACCGCGAGCAGCAGGCCCACGCCCACGCCCAGCCACCGAGGCAGGGCGGGGGAGGACAGCCACGGGGACCTGGGACCGCGAGCAGGCAGCGTCATCTCATCCGGCGACGTCGAAGCTGAAGATCTTCGACGGGTAGCCTACGAAGCCATCGGCATCCACCGCCAGCACCCGCCAGAACCACTTGCCCGCGCCCGGCGCCACCGCCGCGTCCACCGTGGGGTTGGCCGACTCCTGGACCTTCACGCCGCCCGCGAAGTCCGCCGTCGCCCCCAGCTCCACCCGGTACACCTTCGCGCCCGGCACGGCCTTCCAGACGAGCGAGGGCGCCTTCGGGTACGTGCCGCCCCGGGGCCGCTCCAGCACCGGCGCCGCGAGGAGCGCACGGGGCGCCTCCGGCGCCTGGCCCGGCCGGGCCCGTGAACCGAAGCCCGCGTCCACGTCCACGGAGCCTGCTTCCGCGCCCAGGGCCACCTTGCCCTCCAGCGTCTCCACGCGGCTGGTGCCGTCCTCCTGCTGGGACACGCGGAAGCGCGTGCCTCGCACGCCCGCCACCGCGCCGCGCGTGCGCACCTCGAAGGTGGAGCCCGTGCCGCCCGGCGCCGCCTGCGTCTCCACCGTGCCCTTCACCAGGTCCAGCAGCACCTTGCGCTGGCGCTCGGCGGTGAGCTCCAGCGTGCCCAGGCGCACGGCGCTCCGGGGGGACACGAACAGGAGGCTGCCGTCCGCCAGCGACAGCTCCGCCCGGCCGGTGTCATCCGTCGCTACGAGCTCGCCCGCGTACAGCGCGTCCCCCGCGAGGCGCGGCGTGGGCTGTCCCTCGCCGGTGCTCGCCGTCACCTGTCCGCTGGCCGTGCGCAGCCGGGCCACCGCGACCTGCGTGGGGCGCTCCACGTACGCGAGCTGCAGGTGGCCCGGGGTGTTGGCGTCGGCCGGGGGCGCCACGAAGGACACTCGCGTGCGGGGGACGCCGGCGTTCACCAGCACCTCCGCCGCGGCCTTCGCCACCGCCAGGCCCTGGCCATTCAGCCGCTCCGCGTCCGGCAGCTTCGCGGCCACGGTGAGGCCGCGGATGGCGGGGCGCGCCTTCACGGCCTCCGCCACCTCGCGCAGGCAGGCCTCTGTGCGGGGGCCCTTCGCCTCCAGGGGCTGGCCCGTCGTGAGCCGCCCGTTGTTGAACGTCAGCCCGCCGCAGGCGCTGTCCGCCTCCGCCGCGAGCCCCGCGACAGGCGAGGCCGACAGCAGCAGCGACAGCAGCAGGGGGGCGCCCGCCTTCTTCACGGCGACACTCCTTCCGCCTGGCCGGCGGTCTTCAGGACGTTGAACTCCACGCGGCGATTGTTCTCCCGGCCCTTCGCCGTGTCATTGGTGTCCACGGGCTTCGTCTCACCCTGGCCCACCGCCTCCAGGCGCTCCGCCGCGATGCCGGCCTTCTGGAGCCAGCTGACCACGGTGTCCGCGCGCCGCTGCGACAGGTCCAGGTTCTTCGCGTCGTCGCCCTGGCTGTCGGTGTGGCCCTCCACGCGAACCCGCTCCAGCTCCGGGTGGGTGCGCAGGAGGGACGCCACCTGCGACAGCAGCGGGAACGACCTGTCCAGGATGACGTCCTTGCCGGTGGCGAAATACACCTTGTCCAGGATGACGATGCGCGTTCCCTCCAGCCGCACCTTCGACGCGCCCTTGTCCGGGCACCCATCCTCGTCCTTCACGCCGTTGATGACCTCCGCCTCCAGCGGGCACTGGTCCTCCGTGTCCGGGATGCCGTCCTTGTCGTTGTCCGGATCCGGGCAGCCGTCCTCGTCCTCGAAGCCGTCCTTGTCCTCGGCGGCCGTGGGGCAGCGGTCCTCCGCGTCCGGGATGCCGTCGCCGTCCGTGTCGATGGACGCGGACGGCAGGGCGAGCGCGGCCGGAGGCGGGGCGCCTTCCGAGGCCTGCTTCGACTCCGGCTTCGACTCCGGCACCGTGTCCGGGCAGCCGTCGTCGTCGCGGTAGCCGTTCATGGTCTCTGGCTCGGTGGGGCAGGTGTCGCTCACATCCGGGATGCCGTCGTTGTCGTCATCCGGATCCAGGCAGCCGTCGTCATCTTGGAAGCCGTCGAAGTCCTCGGGGCCCAGCGCGCAGGTGGGGGCCCGCGCGGCAACCACAGGAGCCGGGGTGCTGCCGCCCGGCGTGTAGGCCAGCCCCGCGAGCACGCGGAAGGCGGGCGTGCCGTAGCCGCGCGTGAGGCCCGGCCCGGCGCCCACGTGCGCGGCGAAGCCCTGGGCGAAGCGGTACTTCACCGCGCCCAGCAGCTCCAGGGGGAACTCCTCCTTGTCGGATTCCGACAGGCCCAGCGCGCCCGCGAGCGTGGCCTGCGCGGACAGCGCCTGGGTGATGGGCACCTCCGCGCCCACGCCGAACGCGAGCTCGCTGCCCACGCGCAGGTTGCGCAGGTCCTGCGCCTTGCGGAGGTTCACGCCCACGTTGGCGAGCAACCGCAGCGACGGCGTGGCCCACTCGCCGGCCACGCGAGGCTGGAAGGTGAGCCCCTCCGCGCCCAGGAAGTGGTCCCCGCCGCCGGTGGGCAGGGTGAAGGGCGCGACCACCGCCAGGTTCAGCGCGCCCTCGTTCAAGAGCGCCAGCTTGGGCACCACGCGCAGATCCCCCAGGCCCGCCGTGCCCACGCCGTCCGCGAACTGCTCCGACACGACGCCCGCGGGCTGCGACCCGGTGACCGTCAGCGGCAGCACCAGGCCCACCTCCAACCGGTCGAAGAGGGACACCGCGCCCATCAGGTCCAGCGACACCTGCCGCTCCACGATGCGGTAGACGAACGTCTCCTCGCGCGGGTCGTAGAAGTTGAGCGGATGGTGCGCGTAGTTGAGGGACGCGCCCACGTTCCACGTCAGGTGCGGCGCGACGCGGGCGCTGTTCAGCCCGAGCACGTCGTACGCGCCCGGCCCCGGCTTGTACTGCTGCACGTCGATGGCCTGCGACACCGACGCCTGGGCCTGTGCACGCGACGCGACGCCCAGCGACAGGCCCGCCGCCACCGTCACCGCCAGCCCCCGGCCCGCGCCGGACCGGCGGCGACGCCCGAGGAACGGCACGGACAGCAGCCCCAGCGCCAGCGGGAGCAGGCCCCCGGCACCGCCCGTCGAGCAGCCGCGGCCCAGCACCTGGAAGTCATCGTCGGGGTCGAGCGGGTCTGTGCCGCCCTTCACCTCGACGCCGTCGGACACGCCGCCGCCGTCGGTGTCCGCGTTGTTGGGGTCTGACTCGCTGGCGTCGCGGATGCCGTTGGCGTTGGTGTCCTCCTCGCCGTCCGACAGTCCGTCACCGTCCGTGTCGCTGGCCAGCGGGTCGGTGGGGTTCTGCCCGCGCACCTCGATGCCATCGCCCAGACCGTCGCCGTCCGTGTCGGCCTTGCGGCGGTCGGTCTCCGTGGCCTGGGTGATGCCGTCGTGGTTCACGTCCTCCTCGCCATCCGTCAGGCCGTCATTGTCGCTGTCGGTGTCGAGCGCGTCGATGAGGCCGTCGCCATCGGTGTCGACCAGACCGTCGATGCCGTCCGGCAGGCCGTCGCCGTCGCTGTCCGGGTTGAAGGGGTCCAGGCCCAGCTCCAGCTCGGTGGCGTTGTCCACGCCGTCGCCGTCCGCGTCCACGTCGTCGGCGGCGTCGAGCGGGTTCGTCTCACCCGGGTCCACCTTGCCGTTGTGGTTCTTGTCCTCGAAGCCATCCCAGACGCCGCCGTTGTCGGTGTCGGCCTTGAGCGGGTCGGTGGTGGTGGAGGGGTCCGCGTCCGCGACGAAGAGGGCCGGGTCGGTGCCGGAGCCCTGGGGCGCGGTGAGGCCCAGCTCCAGACCGTCGGAGAGGCCGTCGGAGTCGGAGTCCGCGAGGGTGGGGTCGGTCTCCGAGTCCTGGGTGATGCCGTCGTGGTTGGCGTCTTCGTTGCCGTCGAGCACGCCGTCATCGTCGGAGTCGTCATCCAGCGGGTCGGTGCGGCCGGAGTGGACCTCCACGCCGTCGGAGAGGCCGTCACCATCCGTGTCGGCGTTGCGCGGGTCGGTGCCGTGCTGGGCCTCTTCCGCGTCGGTGAGGCCGTCGTTGTCGGCGTCGTCGGTCGCGGACCAGGACCAGGTGGCAGGGGATTCATCCACGTTGCCCGCGGCGTCCGTGGCGCGCACGGCGAGCGTGTGGGGGCCGGACGTCACGGTGAAGACGGCCGGATCCGCGCAGGACGTGAACGGACCGTCATCCAGGCTGCACGCGTAGGTGACGCCCGTCTCGTCGGAGTCCAGGTCGAACGTGGCCGGATTCGGCGCGTCGTTGGCGGCCGGACCGGAGCGGATGAAGGTGTCCGGCGCGGTGGTGTCCACGGTCCACGTGAAGGTGGCGGGCGTGGGGTCCACGTTGCCGGCCGCGTCCACCGCGCGCACCTGCACGGTGTACGTGCCGTCCGCGAGGTCGGTGCGCGTCTGGGGGCTGGTGCAGGGCGCGAAGGTCCCCGCGTCGAAGCGGCACTCGAAGGTCACGGTGGACTCGTTCGAGGTGAACTCGAAGGAGGCGTCGCGGTTCGAGGTGACAGCGAGGACGGACGCGGTGAGGACCGTGTCCGGCGCCACGAGGTCCACGCTGAAGGTGACGCTCGTGGACGGGCTGACGTTGCCGGCCGCGTCCACCGCGACGACGCTGACGGTGTGCGCGCCGGTGTCCAGCACGGGGCCCGGGGTGAAGGTCCAGGTGCCCGTGTCGGAAGCCATGGCCGTGCCCACGAAGACGCCATCCACCGTCACGCGCACGGTGGCGCCGGCCTCCGCGGTGCCGGCGTAGGACACCGCGCCCGTGTTGAAGATGTCGCCGTTCGCGGGCGAGGTGAGGGCCGGGGCCTCCGGGAGGCTCAGGTCCACCGTCCACGTGTACTCGGCCGGCGTCGGGTCGGCGTTCCCCGCCGCGTCCACGGCGCGCACGGCGAGGGTGTGCTCACCCTCGGAGAGGGTGTCGAGCGTGAAGGGGCTGTCGCAGGAGTTGAACTCCCCGTCGTCCACGCTGCACTCGTAGCCGATGCCACCGCCCGTGGAGCTGAACTCGAACGTGGCGCTGGGGCTGTTCGACGGCTGGGCGGGGCCGGACTCGATGGTGGTGTCCGGCGCGTCGGTGTCGATGGTGAAGGTGAGCGACACGGGCGGGCTGGTGTTGCCCGCGGCGTCCGTGGCGGTGGCGCTCAGCGTGTGCGCGCCGTCCGCGAGCGTGGCCTGCACGGGGTAGCTCCATTCGCCCTGCGCGTTGACGAGCACGGGGCCCAGCGGCGCGCCGTTGTCGAGCACCAGGTACACGGTGCTGCCCGGCTCGGCGGTGCCGGTGATGACGGGCGAGGCGGAGGTGAGCACCTCGCCGCTCGTGGGCTGGAGGACGACGGGCGCGTCGGGAGGCGTGAGGTCCACGGTCCAGGTGTAGCTGGCGGGCGTGGGGTCCACGTTTCCGGCCGAGTCGATGGCGGCGACGGTGAACGTGTGCGAGCCCTCGTCCAGGCCGGTCGCGGTGTACGGGGAGGCACACGCCACGCTGGTCGCGTCCAGGGTGCAGACGAAGCCGGCGACGTCCGCGTCCGTGCCCTGGAAGGTGAACGTGGCGGACGGGCTGTTGCTCGCGAGCGGGGGCTGCGAGGTGATGACGGTGTCGGACGACTCCGAGTCCACGGTGAAGGTCAGTTGGGACGCGTCGCTGACATTGCCCGCCGCGTCCGTCGCGGTGGCGGTGACCGTGACAGGACCCTGGGGCAGGTCGGTGGCGGGCGTGAAGCTCCAGTGGCCGGAGCCATCCACGGTGAGCGGACCGTAGGAGGTCCCGCCGATGACCAGCGTCACCCGCGAGCCGAGGTCGGCGGTGCCGGTGATGGCGGGCCGCGCGGTGGTGACCGTCGTGTTCGGAGCCGGCGCGGTGAAGACCGGCGCGTCGGGCGCGGCGGTGTCCACGCTGAAGGTGGAGGTGGCGACGGGGCTGTTGTTGCCAGCGGCGTCCTGGGCAACGGCCGTGACGGTGTGGTCACCGTCCGCGAGCGCGGGGCCCGGCGTGATGCTCCATTCACCGGAGCCGTTGGTGGTAACGGTGCCCAGCGGGGTGCCGTCCACCGTCACCGTGACGCGGCTGCCGGGCTCGGCCGTGCCGCTGTAGGTGACGGGAGCGGCATCCAGCACCGCGCCGTTCGCGGGCGAGGCGATGACCGGCGCATCGGGCACGCTGGCGTCGACGGTGAAGGACACGGTGCGAGCAGGGCTGGTATTGCCCACCGCGTCGCGCGCCGTGACGGACACGGTGTGCGGACCGTCCGTGAGCGTGGAGGACGTGCAGGACCACGCGCCGCTGGAGTCAGCCGTCGTGGTGCACAGCACGGTGGTGCCTTCGCGCACGGTGACGGTGCTGTTGGCCTCGGCCGTGCCCGTGATGGCTGGGGTCGACGTGGCGACCTGCTGGCCGGGCGTAGGCGCCGTGACGACCGGAAGCGCCGGGGCGGTGGTGTCCACCGTGAAGGGCACGGACGTGCTCGCCGGGCTCGTGTTGCCCGCCGCGTCCCGAGCGGTCGCGGTGATGATGTGCGGGCCGTCGGAGAGCGTGGAGGACGTGCAGGACCAGGCGCCGGAGGCGTTGGCCGTGGCGGTGCAGAGGATCGTCGTGCCCTCGCGCACGGTGACGGTGCTGTTGGCCTCCGCCGTACCGGAGAGGTCCGGCGTCTGCGAGCCCACCGACTGGTTGGCCGTGGGCGAGGTGATGACCGGAGCCGCGGGCGCGACCGTGTCCACGGAGAAGGGGACGGCGGTGCTGGCCGGACCCGTGTTACCTGCCGCATCCCGAGCGGTCGCGGTGACGGTGTGCGCGCCTTCCGAGAGCGTGGAGGACGTGCAGGACCAGGCGCCAGACGCATTGGCCGTCGCGGTGCACAGGATGGTGGTGCCTTCACGAACGGTGACGGTGCTGTTCGCCTCCGCGGTGCCGCTGAGGATCGGCGTCTGCGTGGCCAGCGTCTGGTTGGCCGTGGGCGCCGTGACGACCGGAGCGACCGGAGCCACGGAGTCCACCGAGAAGGGCACGGCCGTGCTCGCAGGGCCGGTGTTGCCCGCCGCATCGCGCGCCGTGGCGGTGATGGTGTGCGTCCCTTCCGCGAGCGTGGGGGACGTGCAGGACCAGGCGCCGGAGGCGTTGGCCGTCGTGGCGCAGAGGATCGTCGTGCCCTCACGCACGGTCACGGTGCTGTTGGCCTCCGCCGTGCCGCTGAGCACCGGCGTCTTCGTCGTCACGGCCTGGTTGGCCGTGGGCGCCGTCACGACCGGAGCGGCCGGAGCCACGGTGTCCACGCTGAAGGAGGTCGTGCTGGCCGGACCGGTGTTGCCCGCCGCGTCGGTGGCGGTGGCGGTCGCCGTCTGGGCGCCCTGCGGCAGCGTCGTGGCCGACACGCAGGACCACGCCCCGGAGGCATTGGCCGTCGCGGTGCAGACGGTGACGCCGCCCACCACCACGGTGACGGTGCTCCCGGCCTCCGCGAAGCCGCTGAACGTGGGCGTCGTGCTGCCCACCGCCGCGCCACTCGCGGGCGAGACGATGACCGGCGCTGGCGGAGCCGTCACGTCCACCACGAACGTGCGTCCGGCGGACGCGGGGCCGGTGTTGCCCACCGCGTCCCGCGCCGTCGCCGTCACGGTGTGCGGGCCGGACCCCAGCGTCACGCCGGACGCGCAGCTCCAGGCGCCCGTCACGGCGTTGGCCGTCGTGGTGCAGAGGACCGTCGTGCCCTCGCGCACCGTGACGGTGCTGCCTGCCTCCGCGGTGCCCGTGAACGTCGGCGTCGCCGTGTTGAGCTGCGCGTTCTGCGCGGGCGTGGAGATGACCGGGGCCACCGGCGCCGTCGTGTCCACGGTGAACCCCACGGACGTCGTGGGGCTGAGGTTGCCGCTGGAGTCCGCCGCCTGCGCGGTCACCGTGCGCGCGCCATCCGGGAGCGGCACGGAGGGGGTGCAGCTCCAGTTGCCGGACGCGTTCACCGTCGCCGTGCACAGCACCGTGGTGCCCTCGCGAACGGTGACGGTGTTGCCCGCCTCCGCGGTGCCGCTGAAGGTGGGCGTGCCCGTCGCCAGCGTGGACCCCGCCGTGGGCGCCACCACCGTGGGCGCGGGAGGCGCTCCCACCGGCGTCGTCGTGGGGCCGCTCCCCACCGGCGGCGAGGACGGGAACGTCGTCTCCGGCGCTCCCTGCTGCCCGGTGCTGCGCACGAGGGCCTGATTGTCGATGCTCCCCGCGGCCCCCACGTTGATGGTCACCCGGAACATGACGGTCGTGCTCGCGCCGATGTTGATGACGCCGCCCTGGGTGGCGTTGGCGCCCGTGCCCAGGCGCACCGTGAGCCGGCGGTTCGCCGCGTCGTAGTCGCCCTGGTCGTCACCCGTCGCGTCCGTCTTCGCGCCCGCGTTGGCGCCTGTCGTCACCCGCAGCGTGCCCGGCACGTAGGTGACATTCGAGGGCAGGTTGTCCGTGAGCACCGTGAGGATGCCGGAGTCATCCCCCGTGTTCGTCGTCTGCACCGTGTACTCCAGCACGTCGCCGCCGCGCAGGCTGCCGTCCGGCCGCGGCGACACCGGCGCCACGCTCTTTACCGTCTGGATGAAGTCCGGCTTCTGCGTGGAGATGGACGTGATGAACGCGCCCAGCAGGTACTGATCCGCCGTGGAGGTGGCGGACACCGTGGCGGACGTCTGGCCCGCGGAGACGCGCGAGGTGATGTCCACCACGTCCAGGTCCAGGCCCTCGGTGGTGCCGGGCGTGCCGGCGAAGCGCGGCAGGTCCCCTTCGTTGCTCTGCGCCACGCCCAGCCGGCTGCGCGTGCCGTTGAAGAAGTTGTTCACCGGGTTCTGCGCGTCGGACAGGGCCACGCCGTTGAAGTTCAGCGCGTCGCCCGAGAACGAGTTCTCACCCTCGTAGGCGATGACGCCCAGCTTCGCCGTGTAGCCGGAGGCCGGCACCAGGAAGCCGGACAGGGTGGCCGTCGCGCTCACGCCGCTGCTCACCGCATCCAGCCCGTCAAAGAGGGTGAGGTTGCGCAGGGGCTCGCTGGCCAGCCGGTAGAAGACGACCATCGCCCAACCGGAGTAGGGGAGGGTGTCGTCGACGTTGCGGAAGTCCAGCGTGTCCGCGCCAGCGAGCAGGTACGCGCCCGTGCCGCGCTGCTGCACCAGCGCCGTCACGTCCGCCGTGGACTGATAGGTGTAGTTGCCGCTGGACGAGATGCTCCTGCTGGAGTCCGCGGTGACGGCCGTGGTGAACGCGCCCGCGCCCACCCGCGACAGCGTCACGGACGTGCCCGGCTGCGTGGGACCCGTGCGGCTCGGCACCGAGCGCACGGCGCCCCAGTACAGCCGCGCGTACGTCACCACCGCGCCCGCGGGCAGCACCAGCACCGCCTGGCTCTTGGTGTCCGCCGGATCCACCGACGTGTCCGCGAACGCCGTGAGGCCGTCGGTGGTCCAGTGCACGTCGGACGCCTGGTCGGTGATGTTGCTGCCGCACGCCCCCACCGTCCCGACCAACGGCGCCGGGGTGCCGGAGCGGCACTCCTGCGACAGCGTGTTGCCGAACAGGACGAAGTCGCCCCGTTGATCCACCTGGTAGCGCAGCGCCGGAGCGGCGGAGGCCACCTGGGGAAGCAGTGCCAGGAGCACCAGGCACGACACCATCCAGGCACGCGCGAAGGGAGAGGTGACCCGGCCGGAAGCGAGGGTGACGTCAGTAGGAGTGGGGTCCATGGAGCTCCGTCGGTCCGGTGGGGGTGTGCTGGAACCCGCTCCCGCCGTGTGTCCTGGCGCATGCGCGGGCAGGTTCAGGTGCTGGGGGAGCACCGAACCGGGAGGCCTCAGGCGCGGCGTCGCGTCATCGGCGATGGGCGGGGGGGGCGGCACGAAGCACTGGAAAAGCAAGGCCAGGGCCAGTCTCCCGCCGGACGAGCGCGGCTGAATTCTTTCGAGTGTTTGGAATAGGTGACGCGCTCGCACGGAGCGCGTTGTCCAACTTGCGGATCCATTTTCCGGAATCCGGATCCGCTCCCACGCGAGTCCCGGTGCGTCACCCCGGGCCTCGCGAACGGACGCGTCGCGCTCGCGCGGCGACGTCGCCACGAGGGCACCCGGACGTGGAGTGGATCCGCCAACCGCGCGGCTTCAGCGCGGAGCTTCCAGCAATTGCGACACGTGCACGGCCAGGTCCGGCAGCGGCTGGGGCTTGCTCAGCACCAGGTCCACGCCCAGCGCCTGCGCGCGCGTCCCCAGGTCCGGCGTCGCGAACGCCGTCAGCAGCACCATGCGCGTGGCGGGGGAGGACTTGCGCAGCCGCTCCGCGATGATGAGCCCTTCCTCGGACTGCGTTCCGCTCAGGCGCAGGTCGCTGATGACCAGGTCGTACCGGCCGCGCTTCACGCGCTCCAGGGCCTCGTCCAGGTCCGTGGCCGAGTCGACCTCGTACCCGGCGCTGGAGAAGAAGCGGCCCAGGACCCAGCACAGGACCGTTTCATCATCGACGATCAGCAGGTTCCGGGGCACACGGGGAAGCATGAGCAAGGGAGGGGCCAGGGCCCAGGGAATAAAACAAAGAAGTCGTTACAGCCACTTGGCCCGGCGGAAACCTGTCCGCCGCGCGCGTTTGTCCAGGTTGCGGATCCATTTTCCGGAATCCGGACTGAAACAGACAAGGACGGCAGCCCGGCTTTTCAGCGCATGGGGATGGGCTGGGGCTGGTCCTCGTTGGCCGCGGCGGGGATGAGCGCGGACAGGTGGAGGATGAGCACCGGCATCAGCTGCGGCTTGGGCAGCAGCTTGGTGATGCCGCTGCTCCACGCCGAGTGCCGGACCTCGTCCAGGGGCAGCGCCGTCATCAGCAGGATGGGGACGTGCGAGTCCAGCAGGCGCAGGTCGCGAGCGAACCGCAGACCTTCCTCCATGCCGGGCCGGCCGAAGGGATGGTCGATGAGGACCGCGTCGAACAGGTTCGTGTCCAGCAGGCTGCGAGCCTGGGCATCCGTGCGAGCGGTGAGGACGGTGAAGCCCGCGGCCGTCAGGTGACGCGCCGTCGCCCCACGAACCGGGGGCTTCGAATCGAGGAGGAGGATTTTACCGTGCATGCACAGCAACAGTGCAGCGGTTGTGCCACGCGGGGCGTCATGCGCCCTTCCAGTCATTGCAAGGGATTGGAAGGGAGGGGGCGGGCGCGGACGGAGCTGCTTTCCAATTCCTGGACCGGTCTCCGGATTCTGGAATCAATAGGACGAACGTCCCGCTGGGAGCCAAAGGATGCCTGAGCCCGTGAAGGATGAAGCGCTGCAGCTGCTGCTCGCGCGCGCGGACGACCGCCGGCCGGTGCTGGAGGAAGGGCTCCCCGCGGACTCCACCCGGGATGCGCCCAGGCCCGCGCCGCTCCCGCGCCGTGCCGAGGGCATGACGCTGGAGCGCCCCGACGCGAACCCGAATGACCTGGCCTCGCAGCGCTGGGGAGTCATCGCGCCGTCAGGCACGACGGGCGATGCCCTGCTTCGCGCCATCGAGCCGCTCCTCCAGCACCGCGAGCAGGAGCAGGGCGCTCCCGTGATGCGCTACCGCGTTCCTCCCGGCATGGACGCGAACGCGGCGGTGCGCTGGAAGGAGTCGGTGCACCGGGCCGAGGACGTCCCCGAGGAGGAACGTCCCAGGTACCTGCTGCTGCTCGGGGACCTGCCTGACGTGTCCATCGAGTTGCAGCACGGGCTCGCGCATGGCGCGTTCGTGGGGCGGCTTCACGTGGGGCTGCCCGGCGGTGAACCGGACCTCGCGGGCTACACGTCCTACGCGGAGAAGGTGGTCGCGGCCGAGAAGCGGGGCGCGCCTCCGGAGGCCCCCGACATGCTCCTGTACACGGCGCGGGACGGGACGACGGCGACGACTTCGGGACACCAGCTGCTGGTGGAGCCCTGCCGGCAGGTCATGGAGACGCGGTGGAAGCAGAAGCGGCCCGCGTTGAAGGTCCAGGAGGTTCCCTATGACTATGCGGACGCGGACGCGCTCCTGGAGGCCGCGGCCGGTGCGCGCTCGGCGGTGATGCTCACGGTGGCGCATGGGTTGGGGCGGCCCTCGAAGGGCTGGGCTTCTCCCCAGGAGCAGCGGGCCATGCAGGGCGCGCTGACGCTGGGTGGAGGCCCACCGCTCACGGGCGCACTGCTGCGCGACACGCCCTTCCTGCCCGGAGGCATGTGGTTCAGCGTGGCGTGCTTCGGCGCGGCGACGCCGCCGGACAGCGCGTTCCACGCATGGCTTGCGCAGATCGCCGCGGCTGGCGGGTACGCGGGCCGTCCTGACTCCGTGCTGCACAGCCTGCCCAGGGCAGGGGAGCGGCCCTTCATGGCGGCGCTGCCCCAGGCCCTGCTGGCGAACCCGCGCGGCCCGCTGGGCATCATCGGCCACAGCGACCTGGCGTGGACGCTCGGGTTCCTGGACTCGGAGGACATGACGCGCAGCCGTGCCTCGCGGGTCCTCTCCGCGCTCCAGGTCCTGTCCCATGGCAGCCGCGCGGGCGTCGCCCTGGACTCGCTGATGAGCGCGTACCGGGGCGTCAACGACGCGCTGCTGGCGGGCTACCGGGCGCGGCAGGACGCGCAGGTGTATGGCATTCCGGATCCGGTCGACCCGAAGCGACAGGGCTATCAATGGATGCTGCGCAATGACTTGCGCGGCTATGTGCTGCTCGGAGATCCCGCCGCGAGGCTTTCAGGGCAGCAGCCGTAGCGTCGGCGGCGGCGTCACGAGCGGATCCCGTCCCTGGACCCGCTCACATTCCGCATAGCCGCTGCGCGCCTGCTCCTCGGTTTCATCCAGGTAGCTGCGACGGACGTCCGGAGGAAGGCAGTCCTTGTTGACGGCCCGGAGCCGCCGCTGGAGCTCCGAAACCTCCAGGGGCCAGAGCTGTGCCTGGGCATCGGTGCACACCGTCAGGACCTGGTTCCCGGCCGGACTGAACTCGGCGGAGGCGACTTCCGACTCACAGCCCTGGAGCACCAGGGGCGTGCCCGTCCCGTCCGCCCTCCACACCCGCGCGGTCCTGTCCTCGGAGGCCGTCACCACCTGGCGGCCATCCGGGCTGAAGCCGGCGGAGGCGACGCGGTCCAGGTGTCCCTTGAGCACGACGGGCGTGCCCGTCCCGTCGGCCTTCCACACCCGCGCGGTCTTGTCCTGGGACGCGGTCACCACCCACTGGCCGTCGGGGCTGAAGCCGGCGGAGAAGACGGCGCCCCCATGTCCCTTGAGCACGACGGGCGTGCCCGTCCCGTCCGCCTTCCACACCCGCGCGGTCTTGTCCTGGGACGCGGTCACCACCCACTGGCCGTCGGGGCTGAACTCGGCGGAGGAGACGTCACCCCCATGTCCCAGGAGCACCACGGGCGTGCCCGTTCCATCCGCCCTCAGCACCTTCGGGGTTCGGCCCGACGCGGTCACGACCCACTGACCGTCGCGGCTGAACCGGGCGGAGTGCGCTTCGTCGTCACCCAGCACCCGCGGTGTCCCGCTCCCGTCCGCCCTCCACACCTGGGGCGCGCCGCCGAACCAGCGCGTGGTCAACACCGACTGACCATCCGGGCTGAACTCCGCTGAGCCGATGGGCCTGAGCGGATCCCCGCGCATCACCACCGGAAGGCCTGTCCCATCCGCCCGCCACACCCGCGCACTTCCGTCCTTGGAGACCGTCACCACCTGGTGTCCATCCGGGCTGAACGCGGCCGACGAAACGGAGCCCGCGTGCTCATCGAGCACCGCGAGGATTCCAGTCCCGTCAGCGGTCCAGACGCGCGCCGCGCCGTCGGTGCCCGCCGTGACGACCCGCTGCCCATCCGGACTGAACCGCGCGGACCAGACCCCTTCTCCTGGCCTCTGGAACACCACGGGGAGCTCCGGCTCGCCCGCCCTCCAGACCTTGAGGGTTCCATCCCTGGACGCGGTGAGGATCCGTTGCCCGTCCGGACTGAAGCGCGCGTCCTGGACCCAGCCCTGGTGCCCCTTGAGCACCCGGGGCGGGATCATTCCATCTGCCTTCCACACCCTTGCGGTCCCGTCAGAGGACGCGGTCACCACCCACCGGCCATCCGGGCTGAACCCGGCGGAGGAGACAGGGGCTTCATGTCCTCCGAGCACGACGGGCAGGCCCGTCCCATCCGCCTTCCAGACCCGCGCGGTCTTGTCCTCGGAGGCCGTCACCACCCACAGGCCATCCGGGCTGAACCTGGCGGAGTACACGTCCCCTTCGTGGCCCTTGAGCACCACGGGCGAGCCCTTCCCGTCCGCCTTCCACACCCGCGCTGTCTTGTCCTCGGAGGCCGTCACCACCCACAGGCCATCCGGGCTGAACTCGGCGGAGGAGACGGGCCGGGTGTGCCCCTTGAGGACCACGGGCGAGCCCTTCCCATCCGCCCGCCACACCCGCGCCGTCCCGTCGAACGACGTGGTCACCACGCGCCGCCCATCCGGGCTGAAGCGCGCTGACAGGACCGAGGCCTCGTGCCCGGCCAGCAGCACGGGCTTGCCGGTCCCATCCGCCCGCCGCACCTGCACGCTCATGTCCGCCGAAGCAGTCACCAGCCACTGGCCATCCGGACTGAACCTCGCGGAGTGAACGGTGTCCTCGTACCCCTGGAGCACCACGGGCGTGCCCGTCCCATCCGCCCGCCACACCCGGACGGTGGCGTCCCGGGAGGCGGTGACAACCCATCGCCCGTCCGGGCTGAACTCGATGGATCCGACTCGGCCCACATGGCCCGTCAACACCACGGGGGTGCCCGTCCCGTCCACGCGCCATACCCACGCGGTTCCCTCCTGGGAAGCCGCCGCCACCCGCTGGCCGTCCGGGCTGAAGGCCGCGACCTGCAGCGGAGACGCTCCCTGGAAGGTCACCTCCGGAATGGGCTCCTTCAGGAAGTCATGCGCCAGCTGCGTCCACCACCGCGCCTGCTCGGGAGCGGGCACTTCGAGCAGCAGCTTCGTGGCCATCGCGGTGTAGCCGCGGCCTTGCAGGTCACGAGCCCCCGTCATCAACGCCAGACCCCGCGCGTCTCGCGCCTGCTTGTCGGCCTCCTGCTTCGCGTTCTCCGCGTCCGTCTTCGCCCGCTTCGCATGGGCTTGTTCCGTCAAGGCCCAGATGAGCAGCAGGGTCATCAGCACCGCCACGCCCGCCGCCACCGACGCCAGGATGATCAGCCTGCGCCGCTCCGCCGCTTCACGCCGGCGCTGTCGTTGCGCGGACTCACGCTCGATGCGTTGCTGCTTGAGTTCGAAGACCTTGCGAGCGAGCCAGTCGTGGCCCAGCTCGAAGTACCGGCTGCCCTGGTGCTGCTCCGCGTGCAGCACCGCCGCCGCTTCCAGGTGCGTCAGCACCTCATCCGCGTGCTCGGGTGGCAGCTCTGCGCGGGCCTCCTGCTCCGTCAGCAGGGTCCGGCTGCCGTCGCTCGCGATGAGGTGCTGCTCCAGCAACCGGCGCGCCGCCCGCTTCTTGTCGGAGCCGAGCGCGTCCAGCGTCGCCTCCAGGTAGCGGTGCACCATCGGCTCCGCGGCGACAGGCTCCACGGCCTGGCCCCGCGCCCGCTCGTCCCACAGCGCCCGGCAGACGATCTGCGCGAACGCGGCCTGCACCTCGGCGTCATCGTCCTGCTCGCTCTGGCCCGCCATGCGCACCTGCCGCATCAGCGCACGCACCTCCTGCTCGGACCAGGGCTGCGAGGGCAGGCCCTTCTCGGTGGCCAGCCGGCACGACACCTTCACCATCTCGCCCACGGTGAGCGGCCCCAGCCGGAAGCCCTGCTCCAAGAGCTCGCGCCGGCCCCGCACGCGGTCGCGGAAGCGCCCCAGGTAGTCCTCGCGCATCGCCAGCACCAGCTGAAGCCCGCGCACCGGCTTGCGCGCCAGCGCGTCCAGTCCCTTCAGCAGCGCGCCCGTCGCCTCCACGTCGCGCCCCGGAAGGAAGAGCTGCTCCAACTGGTCCAGGTAGATGAGCACCGGCCGGTCCGAGCGCTGCGACGCGAGCTCCAGCGCCGTGTCCAGCGCCTCCGCGGTCCCCGCCTGCTCCGGCGGCGGCCCCAGCTCCAGCTCCGCGTGCATCGTGCGCACGAGCCGCGCCAGCGGAGCCTCCCCCGCGAGCCACCCGTCGATGCGCACCGTGCGGAACTCGTGCGCCTCCTCCAGGAGCGGAATCACGCCGGCCTGCATCACCGACGACTTCCCCGCGCCCGAGGGGCCGAAGAGCGTGAGGCACGGGTGCGCGAGGATGCGGTTCACCAGCCGCTGCGTCACGGTCTCGCGGCCGAAGAAGCGATCGCTGTCAGACGCGCGGTAGGGCTGCGGCCCGAGGAAGGGATTCTTCGGGGCGCTCATCGCGAACCTCCCGGCGTCCCCGTGCCCAGGGACTCCGCCACCGCGCCCGCTTCCGCCTGCACCACCTGGATGCCCGCGCCCGCGGGAAGGCCCCTGCCAGACTTCCACGACTCCGCCTCATGCACCCCGGGCTCCAGCAGCACCAGGCTCTTGCGCGGGAGCGGCCGGCGTCCGAACAGCCGCGACAGCAGCATGCGGTGGTGCCATGCCAGCAAGGACAATCCCACGAGCAGCGCGGGCCGGCTGTCCAGCGCCCCCAGGATGGCGTCCGCCAGATCCGGCGGCAGGATGGACTCCAGGTCCCGCACACCGTGCAGGTAGTCGTCCTCCGTGAGCAGGGGTGTTTCGAAGACGCGGTCGGGCAGGTAGCCCCGGTACAGCCTCACCAGCGCCACGTCGCGCAAGGGGTCGAAGTCCAGGGGCAGCGCGTCGAGCGGCTCCCAGCCCTGTCCCGGCAGGCGCCGTCGGATCAGCGCGGAGCCCTCGTCGGGGGACGAGGGCTGGATGACATACAGCGGCAGCTCCGGCCGGTGCAGCGCGAGCGCGTGCTCCAACACGGGCATGCGCAAGAGCGTGATGTGGACGCCGGGCTTCAGCCGCCGCGCCAGCGCCTCCACCAGCGGCAGCGTGGGCGTCGCATCCCGGAACACCTCCTGGAAGTGCGAGTCCAGCGTCTTGGGCCCGAAGCGCAGCGTGAACCGCTGCGCCAGCGCGCTCATCGGCAGCGCGTCCGGCACGGCCCACGGCGTGCCCCGCATCCGGCCGTGCAGAAGCTCCCGCAGGCCCTCGTCCGTGATGCCCCCGTGGTCGCCCAGCACCAGGGAGAAGGGCCGTGCGACCAGGTCCACCAGCCCGCGCAGGGACGGGTCCTCTGTGCGCGCCGGTTCGGCCTGCACGGGGGCGCGGGGCGCGGTGTTCGTCCGGGCGGGCCGGAAGGAGAAGAGGGTGGTGTCACTGCCCCGCAGGTACAGCACGGGGGAGAAGGCCTCGGCGCTCTCGCCGAACTCCGTCAGCACCGTGCTGCGCGCGTCGTGGAGGCAGCGGGCCACGTCGCCCCGGTGCCGCGTGTCTCCCACCAGCGAGCGGTAGAAGGCCCGCGAGCACGCGCGCGCCACGTCTGTCTTCACCGGCCACAGGTGCGCCACCACCGCGTCCGCGCCGCCCTGCGCGAGCAGCTCCGCCGCGCTCGTCAGCGCCCCCGGTTGAGCGCCCTGACAGGCTTCGAGCACCACCAATCGCAGATCACCCCGGAAGGCTCCCGCCAGCTCCTTCGCCAGCAGCTCCACGGAGAGCCCCGCGGACGCGCCGTCCGCGTCCGTGAGTTGCAGGACCGGAGCCCCCTTCGCGTCCACGCCGCCGTGACCGATGAAGTGCAGGATGTGCGGCGCGGGTTCCGAGCGGAGCCGGTCGATGACGTAGTCGCGCCGCGAGCGGGCCCCTGCGAGCGGCTCCATCCACTCCAGCGCTCCGGAGTCGATGGCCGGCTGGAGCATGGCGCGCAGGCGGGCCGGGGCCTCTTCGTCCAGCGGCGAGACGACGAGCAGCCGCACGGCCCCGGTGACCTCGCGAGGAAGCCAGGGCTTCGTGGACTGCACCCCGCGCACGATGCACAGCTCCGGCGAGATGCCGAGGAAGTCGAGCGGCCCGGACGGCCCACAGAGCGCCTCCCAGGGAAGCGCCTGGAGCTCGCGGTCCCGAGGCAGGAGCCGCAGCAGCAGTGGCTTCTGGCTCGCGGTGTTGCGCGACACACCGCGCAGCTCGAGCAGCACCTCCTGGAGCCCCTCGCGGAAGAGCGCGGAGTGCAGCGCCCGCGCCTGCTCGGGAGACTCCAGGGGCACCCCGCGCACGGCCGCGTCCCGCACCCACTCACCGAAGCGGCGGAGGGACTCGCGCGAGTGCGCGGGCCCCAACCTGTGCGGCGCGGGCTGCTGGCCGCCGCTGCCTCGCGCCGTGGCGCTGACCTCATCGCCCGCCAGCGCGAGGTCGACCTCCAGCCAGTATCCGGGCGCCGCCGTTCCGCTCGTGCTCATGCACGTGGGAGCCTACCCCGTCCACACGGCACCCGAAGCAGGCGGCCGTCTCAATAGAAGGTACGGCCGAGCATGGAGGCCTCGACGACAGCCGTCTCGCCATACACGGAGATGTACCAGGTGCCCTGGCTCGGGTAGTAGAGCGAGCAATACTCCAGGTTGCTGTCCGTGGCGCCGGAGCGGCAGGTGTAGTTCGTCAGCGTGGGCGCTCCGCCGTAGCGCACGTAGAGGGTGCCATTGCCGGTGCCCTTCTGGAGCGACACGGTGAACGCGGGGATGCCCGACGGCAGGGTCAGGGAGTAGTGCTTCCAGCCGCCCTGGGCTGCGTTCACGTGCTGCAGCGTCGCCCGCGGCGCGGTGTTCAGCCGCGGGGTCATGTAGTCGATGAACCCCTTGAGGTAGTCAGCCCGCTCGAAGATGTTCGGCGCCGAGCAGCCCAGGTTGTAGCTGGCGACCCCCACCAGCTTCTTCCCAGAGGGACCGTCCACCACCAGCGGGCCCCCCACGTCCCCCGTGCAGAAGGCGTTGCCCTGCGCCGAACCATCCGCCCCCAGCTGGTCGGTGGTGAGGGGTTGTCCCAGCGCCAGGGAGGCATCCGCGTTGGACATCAGCGGCACGCTCATCTTCTGCAATGCGTCTGGGATTGCGCTGCCCGGGGTCGTCTGCCCCCAGCCCGAGAGCGTGGCGATGACCCCCGGGGCGGTGTAGCCGGCGGAGACATCCGCCGCAGTCGCCACCGGCAGGGCCGCCACCGTGGTGCCATTGAGCGTCAGCGGGGTCATCAATCGCAGGAGGGCCGCGTCCTTGCCCTGCGTCACATCCCACGAGCCAATGAGGGGAATGATGTCCAGCAGCGTGCTCACCTGTCCCGCGCTGCTCATCGACGACAGGCTGTTGCCGCCCGCCACGACCCGCAGGGTGCTGGGATGCGGGGGCGTCACGGTGCCGGTCCCCAGCACGCACTGGCGTGAGGTGAGGACCCAGTGGGTGTTGATGATGGTGCCGCCACACAGGTGGTTCCCGGCCGTGTCCTGGAGGGACACCATCCAGGGGAACTCACCGGCGGCGGCGGGCGTGGCCCCCAGGAGAGGCCGCGCAGTCCGCGCCACTGGCGGCGGATCACTGACCCCTTCAGGGCCACAGCCAGCACCCAGGGACAGGAGGCCCAGCGCGACGGTGGCGCGCAGGGAGGGGGACCACGGGAAGGACGAGCGAGAAAAGGACATGTCGCCACTCTATGACTTGTTTTCACCGCTTGAACTGGGAGCGTGGCTGTCATGGATGCGAAGGCGTATCGCTGGCTCATCAATGAGTTGGACAAGTGGCGGGTCCCTGTCGACCTGTTGGAACTCCACAAGCGCGGACCCGCGGTGTTCGACGCGCTGGTGGAGATTGTCGAACAGGGCCAGCTCTCCATCCGGCAGCGAAAGAACGCGCTCTGGGCGCTGAGCGACCTGTGCATGAGACGGGGAGCCTTTCTGGAGCGGAACACCCTCCTGGAGCGGCTCGCGAAGACCCTCATCGTTGGTAACGAGCAGGAGCTGCGTGAGGTCGCGGCCCGGGTGCTGGTGCACCAGTTCTCCCTGCAGGAGTACCACGTGGACCTGCGGCCGCTGTTGAGCGCCGAGGAGTTGAAGTCGCTGCTGGAGCGCGCCGAGGCGCTGGGGTTGAGCGACGAGGCCCGCGACCACGTCTGGCAGTTCTTCAATCGTGCCACCGCGCGGCGGCGCTTTTACATCCGCCACGCATCGGTGGCTGACGGGGTGATCCTCGAAGACATCCGCCGGGCGGCCTTCGAGCCCGTGTTCGCGTCGTTCCGCGCGCTCCTGGGCGAAGAGATCTACGAGCTCGCGCAGGCGAAGCAGGACGCAGTCCAGGCCGACATGCTTCGAGGACTCATCGCTCCGGACTCGGGCTGGGACGTGTTCGTGGCTGAGGTCAACCTGCGCGTGGTCGGCTTCGTCGCGGTGAGGGTCGACCCGGAGACGTTCATTGGCGAGATAGGCCTGAACGCGGTCCATCCCGATCATGCCGGACACGGGGTCGGGACGTCGCTCTACGAATACGCGCTCGGCCACATGAAGCGCGCGGGCGCCAGGGTCGCCACCGTGGCGACCGGTGGCGACGCGAGTCACGCCGCGGCGCGGCGCGCCTTCGAGAAGGCCGGCTTCCATGCCGCCATCCCCAGCGTGTGGCTCTGCCGCCTGCTGTAGCGGTGATTCGCGGGGCTGGTCGCCGGATATATCAGCCTGATATATCCGGATGGAGGAGGCAGTCATGGCGAGGGAGAGCACCTGTCGGTTCGCCATCCTGGGGATGCTGTGCCGGGAGCCGATGAGTGGGTACGACCTGCGAAGCGCCATCGAGCGGTCGGTGGGGCACTTCTGGCAGGAGAGCTACGGCAACCTGTACCCGACGTTGGAGCGGATGGCGGAGGAGCGGCTGGTGGAGTTGGAGCCGGCGGAGCGCACGCAGGGCGGACGGGTCCGCAAGGTGTACCGGGTGACGGCGGCGGGACGGACGGCGCTCGCGGAATGGCTGAGGCGGCCGGTGCTCCCGCACGTCGAGCGCAACGAGCTGTTGCTCAAGCTCTTCTTCGGGGCCCAGGTGGGGCCCGCGGACTCCCTGGCACAGGTGGAGCGCAGCCGCGCCGAGGCGGAGGGACTGCTGACCGTGCTGCGCCTCATCGACGGGGACGTCCGCCACTCCCGGAAGGACGATCCGGAGTTCGCCTACCAGCACCTGTCGATTCGCGCGGGGCTGCTCGGGCTGGAGGCGCACCTGCGTTGGTGTGACGAGGCGCGCGAAGCACTTGAGCGGCTGAAGCCGGCGAAGAAGAGGGGAGCGCGATGAGCGGTCATCCGGACGAAGGAGCGGGGCGCCTGCCCACGCTCATGCCGTGGCTCGCCCTGGGTGTCGGGGCCGGGATGGTGCTGTTGCTGAACACGGAGTGGGCAGTGCTGCCCGGCTGGCTGATGGGCGCCCTGTTCCTCTTCTTCTCCCGGCGGCAGCGTCCCGTGGTGGGCTTCGTGGGGCTGCTGGTGGCCAACACCGTCGCCGCTGGCGTGGCGAACCTGGGGGTGTTCCCGGGCTCCGCCGCGAGCGCCTTCGGCATGGCCCTGGGAGGCGCGGTGGTCGTCGCGGGGCTGTACCTGGCGGACCGGCTCGTCGTGGGGCCGCGCAGCTCCTTCGCGGGGACGCTCTTCCTGCCGGCGGCGACGACGGGGCTGGAGCTCTTCAGCAGCCTGGGCAACCCGTTCGGCACGTGGGGCGTGCTGGCCTACACCCAGGCAAAGGTGCCGGTGCTGGTGCAGTGGGTGTCGGTGACGGGGTTGTGGGGTCTGACGTTCGTCCTGGTGTGGTTCGCCACGGTGGCCAACTGGGCGTTCGAGCACCGGGACACGGGGCGCCGCGTCCTGCCCGGAGTGGCGGTGTACGCGGCGGTCCTGGTG
>NZ_RAWC01000064.1:0-40979 GCF_003611685.1 Corallococcus sp. CA049B
GCCCACCCGGTTGGAGGGCGGGCGGGCAGCCGGGAAGAAGGGGCGCGAGCCGACTAGCGGTCGTCCTCGGACTCTTCGTCGTCGTAGTCCTCGTCGTCCTCGGACTCCTCGTCGTCCTCGTCCTCGTCGAGGTCCTCGTCCTCGTCGGCCTCCTCCTCGTCTTCGTCCTCCTCGTCGAGCTCGTCCTCCAGCTCCTCGGCTTCGAGCGTCATCGTCACCGCGAACTTCTTGCTCAGGGCGGCGATCTGCGCGCGCATCTCCGTGAGCGCGGCGACGAAGTCCTCGGAGAGGTTGGCGGGCGCCTTCGCGTCGCAGTGGGGACAGACAATCTTCTCCGTCCCCTCGATGAGGTCCTGGGCTTCCAACTCGAAGCTGGCCTCGCACTTCTGGCAGGTGAAGTCGATGCTCATGGTCGGGCGCGGCATACAAAGCCGGTGAACATGCTGTCAACGCCTGAGACGGGGGGACGTGGAACGGGCGGGGAGCTTCCACTACGTTTCGCCAGATGGACCTGCCCAAGACGATGCTGCATGCGCTCCATGACCAGGCCGCGCGGCTGGAACACCGCCCGGCGCTCTGGTCCCGGCATGGAGGCGCCTATGTCCCCACCTCGTGGTTCGACTATGCCCAGCGCGTCAAGCGCTTCGCCCTGGGGCTGCACGCGCTGGGGTTCCGGGACGGCGACCCGCTGGGCATCCTGAGCTTCAACCGCGAGGCGTGGCACGTCGCGGACCTGGGGGCCATGGCCCTGGGCGGCGTGCCGGTGGGGCTCTACACCACCAGCAGCGTGGACCAGCTCGTCTACATCCTGGGGCACTGCGAGGCGCGCTTCCTCCTGGTGGAGAACGCGAAGCACCTGGCCACCGCCCTGGAGGTCCAGAAGCGGCTGCCCGCGCTCCAGCACCTCATCGTGGTGGACGCGCCCACGCCGCTGCCCGAGGGCGTGCTGCGCTACGCGGACGTGCTGACCACCGGCGCGAACGCGGATGAAGCCCCGTACTGGGACGGCGTCCACGCGCTCCACCCGGACGCGCTGGCCACGCTCATCTACACGTCCGGTACCACCGGCCAGCCCAAGGGCGTGGCCTTGAGCCACCGCAACCTCGTCTGGACGGCGAAGAAGCTGGGCGACACCCTGGGCTTCCGGGACATGGAGGACGAGCGGCTGTTGTCGTACCTGCCCCTGTCGCACGTCGCGGAGCAGATCGTCTCCCTGCACAGCCCGCTGCTGTTGGGCATACAGGTGTACTTCGCGGACTCGCTGGACGCGCTGGGCAGGAACCTCACGGAGGTGCGCCCCACGCTCTTCTTCGCGGTGCCGCGCGTCTGGGAGAAGTTCAAGACGAAGGCGGAGGAGGGCCTGGCCGCGCAGCCGCCCCTGAAGCGCCGGCTGGTGGAGTGGGCCCGCGCCACGGCGCTGGAGCGCAACACGCGCGTCCTGAGCCAGGAGCGCGTCCCGTCGCTCATGGAGGCCAAGTTCGCGCTGGCCCAGCGGCTGGTGTTCCATCCGTTGAAGACGCGCATCGGCCTGGAGAAGGCGAAGCTGTTCGCCACCTCCGCGGCGCCCATTGGCCGGGACGTGCTGGACTTCTTCGCCTCCATCGACGTCGTCCTGCTGGAGGTCTGGGGCATGACGGAGGTGTCCGGCCCCGCCACGGTGAGCACCGCCGAGTGCGCCCGGATGGGCTCGGTGGGCCGCCCCATGCTGGGCGTGGAGGTGCGCATCGCGGAGGACGGGGAGATCCTCGTCCAGGGCGGCAACGTGTGCCTGGGCTACCACCGCGACCCGCAGGCCACGCAGGAGCTGCTGGCGGACGGGTGGCTGCACACGGGGGACGTGGGACAGCTGGACTCCGAGGGCTTCCTGCGCATCACCGGGCGCAAGAAGGAGATCATCGTCACCTCCGGCGGCAAGAAGACGTCCCCGGCGAACATCGAAGAGCTGCTCAAGGCCGTGTCCCCCGTGGGGCACGCGCTGGTGGTGGGCGACCGGCGCAACTACCTGGTGGCGCTGGTGACGCTGGAGCCGGACCGGGTGCGGAAGCTGGCGCGGGAGAAGGGCTGGCCGGAGGACCTGGCCACGCTGGTGAACGACGCGCGGCTCCAGCAGCACCTGCAGGAGGCCTTCGAGCAGGACGTGAACCCGAAGCTGTCGCGCTTCGAGACCATCAAGCGCTTCCGCGTGCTGCCGGGGGAGTTCTCCATTGACGGCGGGGAGCTCACGCCCAGCATGAAGATGCGCCGCAAGGTGGTGGAGCAGAAGTACGCGGACGTCATCGAAGCGCTCTACCGCGAACCGGGGGGCGCCGCCGCCGCCCACGGGTAGGCAAAGCGAAAGGGGCGGGGGACTCGAGCTTCGAGTCCCGCGCCCCTTCGTGCTTCAGCGGCTGTGACAGCCGCTGGCTACTTGCGCTTGTCCTGGGCCACGTAGTCGCGGCGCGCGGCGCCGGTGAAGACCTGACGGGGACGGGCGATCTTCTGCTCGTTGTCCGTGACCATCTCCTCCCACTGCGCGCACCAGCCCACCGTGCGGGGGATGGCGAACAGGACGGGGAACATCTCCGCCTGGAAGCCCATCGCCTCGTAGATGAGGCCCGAGTAGAAGTCGACGTTCGGGTACAGCTTGCGCTTCACGAAGTACTCGTCCTCGAGCGCGATGCGCTCCAGTTCGAGCGCGATCTCCAGCAGCGGGTTCTTGCCCGTCACGTCGAACACTTCGTCCGCCACGCGCTTGATGACCTTCGCGCGCGGGTCGTAGGACTTGTAGACGCGGTGGCCGAAGCCCATGAGCTTCTTCTCGCCCTCGCCGCCCTTCACCTGCTTGATGAACTCCGGGATGTTGGCCTTGCTGCCAATCTCGCGGAGCATGCGGAGCACCGCCTCGTTGGCGCCGCCGTGCAGCGGGCCGTAGAGCGCGCCCACGCCCGCGGCGACCGCGGAGTAGGGGTCCACCTGCGAGGAGCCCACCGTGCGCACGGACGTGGTGGAGCAGTTCTGCTCGTGGTCCGCGTGCAGGATGAAGAGCACGTCCAGCGCCTTCTCCAGCGTGGGGTGCACCTTGAAGGCGCTCGTGCCGATGCGCTTGATCATCGCCAGGAAGTTGGCGACGTAGGACAGGTCGTTGTCCGGGTAGACGAACGGCAGGCCCATCGCGTGGCGGTACGAGAACGCGGCCAGGGTGGGCATCTTCGCGATGAGGCGCGTGATCTGGATCTCACGGCTGCGCGCGTCCTTGATGTTCTTCGCGTCCGGGTAGAACGCGGACAGCGCCGCCACCGTGGAGCCCAGCATGGCCATGGGGTGCGCGTCGTAGCGGAACCCGTCGATGAAGGACTTGATGTTCTCGTGCACCAGCGTGTGGTGGGTCACGTTGAACGTGAAGTTCTCCAGCTCCTTCTGCGTGGGCAGCTCGCCCTTCAGCAGCAGGTAGGCCACCTCCAGGAAGGAGGACTTCTCCGCGAGCTGCTCGATGGGGTACCCGCGGTACTCGAGGATGCCCTTGTCGCCGTCGATGAAGGTGATGGCGCTCTTACAGTTCGCCGTGTTCAGGAACGCGGGGTCATAACCCATCAGACCGAAGTCGTCGCTGCCGGTCTTGATCTGGCGCAGGTCGGGGGTGCGGATACAGCCGTTCTCGATCGGGATCTCGTACGTCTTCCCGGTCCGATTGTCGGTGACGGTCAGCGTGTCCTTGGGCATGGGCGGAGATTTCACAGGGCGGCGGACGCTTTCAACAAAAAAGAACGATAAGTCTTAGAGGCGAAGTTTCCGGTCCGCGCGCCCGCTCAGGAATAGCGGACGCCGGCCCGCGCGAGCTGCCGCCAGAAGCCCGGGAAGCTCTTCTCCACGCACTCCGGCCCCGTCAGATCCAGAGGCACCCCGGACAGCACACACAGGGTGGCCGCTGACATCGCCAGGCGGTGGTCACCCCGGCTGTCCATGGCGAAGCGCGCGGGCTTCACCTTCGGCGGGAGGATGCGCAGCGACTCACTGTCGGCTCCGGCCGACAGTTCCGTGGTGCCACCGTAGGCCGCCACCAACGTGCGGATGCCCTCCAGCCGGTCGCTCTCCTTGACCCGCAGGATGCCCACGTCGCCAAGCGTGGTGGGCCGGGGCAGCACGCACGCGAGCGCCGCCAGCGTGGGCAGCAGGTCCGGGCACTCCTTGCCCGTCGCGCGCAGCTCGCCCGTGGCTTCACCTTCGAAGCGCCACGTGTTGGGCGCGCCCGACGGGAGCATCTTCAGGCCCACTTCAGCGGCCAGCCGGAGGATCGCCTGGTCCGGGTGGGCGCTCTGGGGCTCCGCGCGCTCCACCGTGCCGCCCGTGCGCCAGGCGATGAGCACCAGGTAGCCCAACGACGACCAGTCGCCCGGCAGTGATGGGACGGATTCGGGCGGCTGATAACCCGTGACGGAGGAGAGACCTTCGGACTGCTCCACGGTGAAGCCGAAGCGGCGCAGCCACGCCACCGTGAGGTCCAGGTAGCCGGCGCTGGTGAGCGTGCCCTCAATCTCCACGCTCCACGCGCGCTGCTCCCGGAGGAAGCGCTCCGCGCAGCCCAACAGCAGGCTGGAGGCGTACTGGCTGCTCTGCGCGCCCGGCACGCGGAACACCGGCGCGGCCTTGGTTGTGTCCCGGGGCGCGTGCAGCTCCACCGGCCACGGGGTGCCTTCGGTGAGCGTGAGGCCCGAGGGGCCCAGGGCCTCTTTGAGCGACGTGAAGAGCGGGCCGTGCGGGCGCTCGCCCAGGCGGGGCGTGCCGGTGAAGCGTACGCGCGCGCCGGGCGTCACCGCGGCCTGCGTGACGAGGATGCGAAAGGGGGCGCCGCCGTCCGCGCAGTCCACGTCGCGCACGGGGCCCGCG
Source organism: Corallococcus sp. CA049B (assembly GCF_003611685.1). NCBI lineage: Bacteria > Pseudomonadati > Myxococcota > Myxococcia > Myxococcales > Myxococcaceae > Corallococcus > Corallococcus sp. CA049B. The sequence continues at coordinate 4,864 of NZ_RAWC01000064.1, forward strand.
GGAAGGCGCAGCGCCTCCACGCCCCGGCGCAGCACGCGCACGTCCGCGGGGAGGTCCTCGTCCGACTCCGCCTGCACCGACGGCAGCGGCCAGGCGCCCGTGAGGTGTCCCAACACCAGGGCTCGCTGGGCGTCCGACTTCGACACGGGCGGGGTGAGCGGTGAGGCGCTCAAGGCGCTCGGGTCGACGGTGAGGCGGCTCGGCGAGGCGTGGCTCAAGGGCGGGCTCCTCGGGTCCAGGCGGGCCACAGGGTCCGCCACGTCTTCGGCATCACATCCACGACTTCCGCGGTGCCCACGGCGGTGAGCAGCACCATGCGCAGTTCGCCGTTGGCGCCGGCCTTCTTGTCGGCGTCCAGGAGCGCGACCACGTCCTTCAACGGCGCGCGCCGGGCAATCTCCGCGGCGCGGTCGCGGCCGAGCACGCCGGGGCCCCGGGCCAGCGCGCGCTCCACCTCGTGCGCCACGGGCTCCGGGGTGATGCCCAGGTGCCGGCCCACGTCCAGGGCCCAGAGGATGCCCAGGCCCACCGCGTCGCCGTGCGACAGCTTGAAGCGCGACAGGCTCTCCAGCACGTGGCCGAAGGTGTGGCCGAAGTTGAGCACGCGGCGCAGGCCCTGGTGCTCGTAGGGGTCCTTGGCGCAGACGCCTTCCTTCAGGCCGCGCGCGTCCTTCACCAGCTTCTCCAGCTTCGGCGGCGTGCGCACGTAGCGCTTGAAGAGGGACGCATCCAGGGACGCGACCATCTTCCACGCCTCGATGGAGCCCTCGCGCACCTGCGCATCGGACAGCGTGGCGTACAGCTCCGGGCACAGCCACGTCTCATCCGCGTAGTGGAAGACGCCCGCGGGGTTCTTCACCACGCGGCCGCGCACGACGAGATCCACCGCGCCCTTGCCGCCCAGGCTGCTGTCCACCGCCGCGAGCAGCGTGGTGGGGACCTGCAACAGCCGCACGCCGCGCTTGAGCAGGTGCGCGGCCACGGTGGCCACGTCGCCCACGGTGCCACCGCCCACGGCGACGAGCGTGCCGGAGCGCGGCAGCGTGATGCCGCCCGCGAGCACCTTCTGGAGCGAGATGAGGCTCTTGGCGCGCTCACCGCCGACCAGCTGGATGATGGCGCGCGGCTTGCGGGCCTCGATGGTGGGGATGAGCGTAGGGTGGAAGCGCGCGACGGTGCGGTCCACCACGGCGACGCTGCCCTCGGGCAGCCGGGCGGCGAGCTTCGTGAAGGAACCCCAGCGGTCGTTGGGGGGGCTGTAGGAACCGGGAGGAAGCGGGCTCATGCGGAGTGGGGGCGGGCGTTGAGTTGCTGGACGAGGTCGGCGATGACGAGCGACACCATGGCCTCCAGCACCGGGACGGCGCGGGGCATGATGCACGGGTCGTGACGGCCGCCCTTGGCGTGATCCGCCAGCGTCGCGGGCGGCTTGAAGAAGGCGCGCACCTGCATGGGCTCACCGTTGGCGAGTCCACCCTGGATGCCGCCGTACGCGTCCTTCACGGCGTGGAACTTCGTGCCGGGCTGGCCAAGGCGCTGGAGCAGATCCGGCGGGCCCCACACGACACCGGTGACGGCGCCAATGCTGCCCAGCGCCTGCGCGATGAGCGCCTTGAGCTTGCCGAAGATGGGCTCGCCCAGGCCCACGGGCAGGCCCTCCACGCGCACGTCGATGGAGCCGCCCAGGCTGTCCCCGGCCTCCTTCGCGGCCAGGATCTGACGGGCCATCTCTTCGCGGACGGCTTCATCCGGGCAGCGGGTGGGGTGCGCGTCCACCATGGCGCGGGTGAGGCCCGGCGCCGGAACGGGAGCGACCAGCTCACCTACCTGGGAGACGTAGGCCACGGTGCTGATCGAAGGCAGGTCGCGCGCGAGGTACGCCTCCGCGATGGCGCCGCCGATGACGCGGCAGAGCGTCTCACGTCCGCTGGTGCGGCCGCCGCCCCGGTGGTCGCGGTGCTTGTAACGCTCACGCCACACGGCGTCCGCGTGACCCGGCCGGTCCACGCTGGCCAGCTGGTTGTAGTCCTGCGAGCGCTGGTTCGCGTTGCGCACGATGGCCGCGATGGGCGTGCCCAGCGTCTTGTCCTGGAAGACGCCGGAGAGGATCTCGACGGTGTCGGGCTCGTTGCGCGGGGTCACCAGGGCGGACTGCCCGGGACGCCGACGGTCCAGCGCCGCCTGGATCATCTCACGCGTGAGCGGAACGCCCGCGGGGCAGCCGTCGATGACGGAGCCCAGCGCGGGGCCGTGGCTTTCGCCGAAGGTCGTCAACCGGAAGAGGGTGCCGAAGGTATTCATGTCGCCGTTTCCCAGAGTTGTCGCTGCCGCCGGGCCTGGGCGACGAACCACGCCGCACCTAGCAGGAGAGGGGTGCCCCCGCGGCGAACGATCTCCGCGGCGACGCGCCGGCCGGGAGCACCGTATGCGATCACCGCCACGCGTGCCCCCTCGAATCTCAGGTTTTCAGGGGCGGCCACGCGGTCCGGCCACGTCCAGACCCAATCCCCGGACAGCGGGGCTTGTATCTCCGCGCGCTTGACGACCCGCAGGGCAAGTCCGTGTTCAGCGGCCACCAGCCGCAGCGCTTGCGTGGAGCCGCCGTCGCCCAGCACCGCCACGTCCTTCGCGCCCAGGCGCTCCAGCACGGCGCGCGCTCCTTCCGTGTCGGTGTTGAAGGACTCCCACCGCGAGCCCCGGCGCACCAGCGTGTTGATGGCGTCCAGCGATGAGCCCGTGTGCTTCGCGAGCCGCATCTTGAACGGGCTCGTCACGGCGAAGCCCGCGTAGTGCGGCAGCATCGCGTCCACCACCGCTTCCACCGGGGCGTCCTCGGCCAGGTCGATGCGATCGAACGGCTGGCGGTGGATGCGCGGCGAGCGCGAGTGCGCAATGGCCGTGCCCAGGATGCCCAGGCGCAAGCCGTGCGGGTCCTTCGCCTTGCGGTGCTCGCGCACCACGTCGTCCAACAGGCGCTGTCCCGGGGCCGCCGTCCACGGGCCGCCCATGGCCACGTACTCCAGGCCGTTGCTGCGCGAGAGCACCGCGCGCGCCGGAATGGCGACGGGCCCCATGCCCAGCACGGTGACGCGCTCGGCGCCAAAGCGCTGGGACAGCGCGGCCTGCGTCTCAAGCAGCACGTCCAGGTGCGCGGGCCCGTCCATGGGTTCCACGTGCTTCACCAGCGCGTCCGGCGGAATGGGGCGGGACCAACGCTTGAGGGCCTCCGCCGTCGTCAGCGGACCTTCCGCGTGGTGCGACGCGAGCAGCTTTCCCGGCGGCGCGTCCATGTCCTGCGCGCGCTCCACGTCGCGGTCCACGCGCCACGCGGCCTGGACCCACGTCGCGGGCAGCGGCTTGCCCCGCTCGGAGACGAGCAGCGGCATCACGCGGGCGAGCGCCTCCGGGTCGATGTCGCCGGGAGCGTGCAGATCGGTCCGCACCTCAATGACGTCCGCGCCACGCTCGAGGCCATCGCGCGCGAAGGTCACGGCGTCCGCGCCGGTGAGGGTGGGGGGCAGGGTGATGATGCGCCGGGTGGCCATCACTCGGGCTCCTGGGCCAGACAGCCCCGGAGGAAGTCCGCCAGGGTGATGGTGGGGACGCGGGCGTGCATCGCCTCGCGTTCATGGAACAGCGAGTGGAGCTCCTCCTCCAGCGACACATCCGTGCGCAGCCGTGGGCGCGTGGTGTCCGCCAGCAGCCGCTCGCGGTACGTGTCGAAGGTGACGGGGACGACGAGCGTGAAGTGCCCCGCGAGCACTTCCGGATGGTGCGACAGGAAGCCGCCGCCCACCGCCACCACGCTGCCCTGGGGCAGCAGGCCCAGCGTCTCGCGCTCGGCGGCGCGGAAGGTGGTGGGGGATTCCGCCACCCAGGCGCGGAGCGGGCGCCCATGCCGGCGCTCCAGCTCCGCGTCCAGGTCCAGCCCGGTGCGTCCGAGCAGCTTCGAGACGAGCGGCAACAGGCGCGTCTTGCCGGCCGCGCGGTGGCCCGCGATGACGACGGTCTGCGCGCCCACGGGGCGGGGGCAGGGCCCCGGGGACGAGAGGGCCCCCTGGAGCGCCTGCTGGAGTCTGGGATCTACCGACGCGACGACTTGCGAGACGAGGAGGCGCCGGGCCTCAACGGACGGTGCCGACATAGACGTAGGCGGTTCCAAACAGCAGGGGGTGGGCGGCGCGCTCGGAGTAGGCGCCGGCCTGGTCCATCAGGGAGAGGAAGCGCTCGCCGGCGGGGAAGGCCGCGGCGGTGCGGGGCAGGTACTGGTACGCCGCGCGGTTGCCCGTGAGCAGGCCGCCAATCGCCGGCATCACCGTCTTGCTGTAGAAGCGGAACAGCGCGCCGTACGGGCCCGTGGGCTGGCCGAACTCCAGCACCACCACGCGGCCTCCGGGGCGCACCACGCGCGCCATCTCCTGGAGGCACTTCACCGGATCATCCACGTTGCGGATGCCGAAGGAGATGGACGCCACGTCGAAGCTGTTGTCCGGCAGGGTGAGCGCCATGGCGTCCTGCACCTGGAACTCCACCTCCAGGCCCGCCTTGGCCGCCTTCGCCGGCGCGCTCTCCAGCATCTCCGGGCAGAAGTCCGTGCCCACCACGCGGCCCGTGGGGCCCACCTTGCGCTTGAACGCCAGCGCCAGGTCGCCGGTGCCGGTCGCGCAGTCCAGCACGTGGCTGCCTTCCTTCGCGCCGCTGAGCTTCACTGCCGAGCGCCGCCACAGCCGGTGGACGCCGAGCGAGAGGACTTCGTTCGTCACGTCGTAGCGCGTGGCGATGGAGGAGAACATCTGACGGACTTCGGTGCTCATCGCGCCCCCGCGATCTGTGCCGGCCCTGCCGGCGTCCAAAGGTGACGGTCCACCGCGGCGAGCACGCCTGGCAGCCGTTGCATCAACGTAGCGAAATCCCCGGGCGACATCGCCTGCTGACCGTCGCACAACGCCTGCTCCGGCCGGGGGTGGACTTCAATCAACAATCCATCCGCCCCACAGGCCGCTGCCGCCAGCGACATGGGAGCGATAAGCGACGGAATGCCCGTCGCATGCGAAGGATCCACGATGACCGGCAGGTGCGTGCGCTCCTTCGCCCACGCCACCGCGGCCAGGTCCAGCGTGTTGCGCATCGCGGTCTCGAAGGTACGGATGCCGCGCTCGCAGAGCATCACCTGCTCGTTGCCGCCCGCGAGGATGTACTCGGCCGCGTTGAGCCACTCCTGCACCGTGGCGGACAGCCCGCGCTTGAGCAGCACCGGTTTGCGCAGCTTTCCCAGCGCGCGCAGCAGCCCGAAGTTCTGCATGTTCCGCGCGCCCACCTGGAGGATGTCCGAGTGCTGCGCCATGAGGGGCAGTTGCTCGGTCTCCATCACCTCGCTGATGATGGGCAGCCCGTGGCGCCGTCCGGCGTCCACCAACAGCTTCAGCCCCGGCTCCCCCATGCCCTGGAACGCGTACGGACTGGTGCGTGGCTTGAACACGCCACCGCGCAAGAGGTGCGCACCCGCCTGCGCCACCGCGCGAGCCGCCAGCTCCAGCTGCTCCGCGCCCTCCACCGCGCACGGCCCCGCCATCACCACGAAGCCGGGCCCGCCCACCTCCACCGCCCCCACCTGGACGCGGGTGCCGGCTGGACGCGCTGCGCGAAGGACGCGGTGTGCGCCCGGGTCGCGCCGCGCGGCTGGGTCGTCTGGTTGCTGGCCTCCCACGGCGGCTCCCTCGCTGGAGTTACTGGAATTCAGATTCCATGGAGTTCAAGCGGTTTTGAACTCCTTGGTGCATGTATAGCCGAGATCGCTTAGAAGACAATCGAAGGTGATGTCACTCGCATCCCCCGAGGTTCAGGAGAATGGCTGATGACGCCGCTCAGTCCCGCTGAGGGCCCGCGATGGGTCGCCGGGATGATGCCCCTGCCCGGAGTGGATCCGTTGGCTGGGGCGGGCAGCCTCGGCGTTCCTTCCGTGTATTGGGAGCGGCCGGTGGCGCGCGAGGCGGTGGCGGGGTGGGGCGAGGCGGGCGTGCTCGAAGCGCATGCGCCCGGCGAGCTGGCGGCGGTGCTGGGCGCGCTCGGGCACGACAGCGTGCGGTGGCTGGACGCGGTGTCTCCCCAGTTGCCGGGCCCCTGGTTCGGCGGCATGCGCTTCAGTCCCACGCAACCGGTGGAGGGCGAGTGGCGCTCGCATGGGCTGGCGCGCTGGACGCTGCCGGAGGTGCTGGTGTGGCGCGAGGGCAGCGCGCTGGCGGTCGCGGTCTTCGCGCCGGAGGGCGCGGGCGCGGAGGACGTGGTGCGCTCGCGGCTGGAGCGCGTGCGAGCGTCCTTCCCTCAGTCCTACCGCCACCCGGTGGGCGCGCCGGTCGCGCTGCGCACGGCCTCGTCGCGGCCGGACTTCGAGGCGCTGGTGGACCGCGCGGTGGAGGCCATTGGCGCGGGCCAGTTGCACAAGGTGGTGCTGGCGCGGGCGCTGGAGGCGGAGGGGCCGGAGCCCTTCGACGTGGTGGACGTGCTGGCGCGGCTGCGCGAGCAGAACCCGCGATGCGCGACGTTCCTCTTCCGCGCGCCGGACGGCACGGGCTTCCTGGGCGCGACGCCGGAGACGCTGTGCCGGGTGGATGGGCGCAAGTTGGAGACGGAGGCGCTCGCGGGGTCCGCCGCGCCGGGCGGCGCGGAGGCGCTGGACGCGAGCGACAAGGACCGGCGCGAGCATGAAGCGGTGGTGCGCTACATCCTCCAGGCGCTGACGCCGGTGGCGGCGAGCGTGTCCGCGGACGCGCAGCCGTCGGTGCTCGCGCTGAAGAACGTGGTGCACCTGCGCACGGGCATCCGCGCGGAGCTGGCGGACGGCGTGGACACCGCGAAGGTCGTCACGGCGCTGCACCCGACGCCCGCGGTGGGCGGCACGCCGCGCGAGCGCGCGCTGTCGTTCCTGGTGGAGCACGAGTCGCTGGACCGGGGTTGGTACGCGGGGCCGGTGGGCTGGGTGGGCCCCGGGCGCGCGCATCTGGTGGTGGCGTTGCGCTCGGCGCTGGTGCGCGGGGCGAAGGCCCGGCTCTTCGTGGGCGCGGGCATCGTCGCGGGCTCCAGCGCGGAGTCCGAGTGGCGGGAGACGGAGATGAAGAGTCTGGCGATGTTGCGCGCGCTGGGGGGGCGGTGATGTCCCTGGACGCCAACCTCAACGTGCTGTGGTCGCGAGCGCTCCTGGAGGAACTGGTGCGGGGCGGCGTGCGGCACGCGGTGGTGTGTCCGGGCTCGCGCTCGTCCGCGCTGGCGCTCGCCTGCGCGCACACGCCGGGCCTGCGCGTCTGGTCCGTCATCGACGAGCGGAGCGCGGGCTTCTTCGCGCTGGGCATGGCGAAGCAGTCGCGTCATCCGGTGGTGCTGGTCGCGACGAGCGGCTCCGCGGGCGCGCACTTCTTCCCGGCCGTCATCGAGGCGGCCATGGCCCAGGTGCCGCTGATCATCCTCACGGCGGACCGGCCGCTGGAGCTGCAGGGCTGGGGCGCGCCGCAGACGGTGCCCCAGGCGCGCTTCTACGGTGACTTCGCGCGGCTGTTCGCGGACGTGGGCATGCCCGAGGCGAGCAGCCCCGCCATCGCGCACCTGCGCGCCACGGCCGCCCGCGCGGTGAGCACCGCGTGCCGCGCCCCCCGAGGCGCCGTGCAGCTCAACGTGCCGTTCCGCGAACCGCTGGCGCCCATCGCGCAGGACTTCGGCGCGGAGAGGCTGACGGCGCTCGCGAGGGAAGGGCGGACGGACGCGCCCCTCACCCGCATCGCGCAGTCGTCGCGGGCTCCGGATGGGGCGGTGCTGGAGGACGTGCGCGCGCGCGTCGCCGCCACCGAGCGCGGCGTCATCGTGTGTGGCCCCCGCGACGAGGACGACGGCTTCGCGGACGCCATCACCGCGCTGAGCCTGGCCACGGGCTACCCGGTGCTCGCCGAGGCCACGTCGCAGGCGCGCTATGGCGGCGGCCCGCTGACCGTGTCGCTCTACGACGCGCTCCTGCGCCATGAGCCCTTCGTGCGCGGCCACACGCCGGAGCTGGTGCTGCGCTTCGGCGGAGGCCTGACGCCCAAGTCGCCGCAGCAGTGGCTGGACGCCTCCGGCGCGGACATCACCGTGTTCAGCGACGAGGGCGCGCTGTACGACCCGGCGCACCGGGCCACGCGGGTGGTGGAGGGCAACGCGGTGCTCGCGTGCCGCGCGCTGACGGAAGGACTGTCGCGAGGCCCCGGCCGCTGGGCGCAGGACTTCGTCAACGCGGAGCGGGTGGCGCGCAGCGCGCTGGAGACGGCGCTCGGAGAACAGCCGGACGTGCTGACCGAGCCCCGGATCGCGCGCGAGGTGGTGGCGGCGCTGCCGGCGAACGCGCTCTTCTTCGTGTCCAGCAGCATGCCCATCCGCGCGGTGGACGCGTTCGCCCATGGCGGCGGCGTGCCGCTGCGCGTGCTGGCGAACCGCGGGGCCAACGGCATCGACGGCATCGTGTCCAGCGCGGCGGGCATGGCCGCGGCGGCGGGACGGCCCGCGGTGCTCCTGTCCGGCGACCTGGCGCTCCTGCATGACGTGGGCGGGCTCGTCTCCGCGGCGCGGGCGCGCGTGCCCCTGACGGTCGTGGTGGTGAACAACGACGGCGGCGGCATCTTCTCCTTCCTGCCGCTGGCGCAGGTGGCGAAGCCGGACGAGTTCGAGGCCCTCTTCGGAACGCCGCACGGCGTGGACCTGTCGCACGCGGCGGCGCTCGCGGGCGCCCGCTTCGAGCGGCCCACGACGCCCACGGCCCTGCGCGCGGCGGTGCGCACCGGGCTGGAGGGAGGCCTCCACGTGGTGGAGGTCCTGGTGGACCGGGCCACCAACGTGGATGTGCACCGACACCTCTTCGCGCGGATGGCCGCCGCACTGGGAGAAGGACCATGGGCGTGACGCTCGCTTATGACATCTGGGGGGATGGCCCCCATACGCTCCTGGCGCTGCACGGCTTCACCGGCAGCGGCGCTACGTTCGAGCACCTGCGTCCACTGCTCGGCCGCTCCGTGCGCGTGGTGGCGGTGGACCTGCCCGGCCACGGCCGCACGCCGCTGCCGGAGAAGGCGGGGCGCGACGGCTTCCTGGAGACGGTGGACGCGGTGGTCCGTCTGGCCCGGGAGCTGGGCGGCCACGTGGATCTGCTCGGCTATTCGCAGGGAGCGCGGGTGGCGCTGGGCGCCGCGGTGCGCGCGCCGGAGTGCTTCGGCCGGCTGATCATGGAGAGCGGCTCGCCCGGACTGCACCGCCGCCAGGAGCGCTCCGAGCGGCGCGAGGCCGACGCGAAGCTCGTGGACTTCATCCGCGCGAAGGGCGTGGACGCCTTCGTGGAGCGGTGGGAAGCGCTGCCCCTCTTCGACGGGCTGCGCCGCCTGCCCGAGCCGGAGCAGGCCGCGCTGCGCGAGCGCCGCAAGGCATGCACGGCGGAGGGCCTGGCCGGAGCGTTGGAGACCCTGGGCCTGGGCGTGCAGCCGGACTACTGGCCGGCGCTGCACCGCCAGCGGCTGCCCACGCTGCTGCTCACCGGTGAGCAGGACGTGAAGTTCACGACCCTGGCGAGGCGCATGGCGGCGGAGCTGCCGGTGGTGTGGCGCCACGCCTTCGCCGGTGTCACCCACGCCCCGCACCTGGAGGCGCCGGAGGAGTACGTGCGCGAAGTGCTCTCGTTCCTCCAGACGCCCTGGTACGAAGCGCCGCAGTTCGAACACGCCATCCTGGCGCGAGAGGCGACCCACTCGTGACGACCCTGGTGAGCACTCCTCCCGATGCGGCGCGTCCCCGGCCCACGCTGAAGACGTGGCTGATGGCCGTGCGTCCGAAGACGCTGACGGCGGGCGCGGTGCCGGTGTTGGTGGGCACGGCGCTCGCGTACAGCAACGGCGTGGGGCGCTGGTTGCCCGCGCTCGCGGCGCTCGTGGGCGCGGTGCTGATTCAAATCGGCACCAACTTCATCAACGACTTCTATGACTACAAGAAGGGCGCCGACACCGAGGAGCGCCTGGGGCCCAAGCGCGTGACGCAGAGCGGGCTCATCGCGCCGGGCACGGTGCTGCTGGGCGGCCTCGGGTGCTTCGCGCTGGCGACGCTGGTGGGGCTGTACCTGGTGGCGGTGGGCGGCTGGCCCATCGTGGCCATCGGGGTGGCCTCGCTGCTGTGCGGCTACGCGTACACGGGAGGCCCGTTTCCGCTGGCCTACCTGGGCCTGGGCGACCTGTTCGTGCTCATCTTCTTCGGCATCGTCGCGGTGACGGGCACGTACTACGTGCAGGCCGGCGTCGTGAGCCCGGCGGCCTGGTGGGCGTCGGTGCCGGTGGGCGCCATCGGCACGTGCCTCATCGTGGTGAACAACCAGCGCGACGCGAGCACGGACGTGAAGGCCGGCAAGCGAACGATGGCGGTGCGCTTCGGCCAGGGCTTCGGCCGCGCGGAGTACGTGCTGCTGCTGGTGGCCTCCTACGTCACGCCGTTCGTGCTGTTCGCCAGGGGCTACGCGAGCGCCTGGGTCTTCCTGCCGCTCTTGAGCCTGCCGCTGGTGGTGCCGCCGCTGAAGCTGATGCTGAAGGCCGAGGGCGCGGCGCTCAACCCCGCGCTGGGCGGGACGGCGAAGCTTCAGATGGTGTTCGGACTGCTGTTCGCGGTCGGGCTGTACCTGCGCTGAAGGGGCGTCATGCGCATCATCGAAGCGACGCTCACCCCACTGCACCTCACGCTGGCCAACCCCCTGCGGACGGCGAGGGGCACCTACGCCACGCGCGACGGCTTCCTCGTGCGGCTGCGCGACGAGGAGGGCCGCATCGGGCAGGGTGAAGCCATGCCGCTGCCCGAGTTCGGCACGGAGTCCCTGGCTCTCACGCACACCGTGCTGCGCGGGTGGCTGAGCTCCCTCAAGGGGCAGACGCTGGAGGACAGCATCGAGGGCATCGAGGCCACGCTCGTCCCGTCCGCCAGCGAGGAGTCGCGCCAGCGCGGCGCGCGGATCCGCGGCATCGACCCGGAGGAGCCCGTGCCCGCCGCGCAGCATGGCCTGGAGCTGGCGCTGCTGGATCTGGTGGCCCAGCGCAAGGGCGTGCCCCTGTGCTGGCTGCTCGCGGAGGAGGCGCGGCAGGAGGTCCTGGTGAACGCGCTGCTGAGCGCGGAGGAGCCGGAGGCCCTGGCCCAGGAAGCGCGAGCGGCGGTGGAGGAGGGCTATCAGACGCTGAAGGTGAAGGTCTCGGGCCGCTCGCTGGACGCGGATGAAGCCCGGGTCCGGGCCGTGCGCGACGCGGTGGGGCCTCGCGTGCGCCTGCGCCTGGACGCGAACGGTGGCTGGACGGAGCCCGAAGCCAACCGCGCCCTGGATCGGCTGGGCTGGTACGACCTGGAGCTGGTGGAACAGCCCACGCCGCCGGAGGATCTGCAGGCGCTGTGGCGGGTGCAGCGCCGGGCCCCGTGCATCATCGCCGCGGACGAGACGCTCGCCACGCCCGCCGCGGTGCGCACGCTCCTCACGATGGACCTGGGCGGCGGGCCGGCGGTGGGCGCGGTGGTGATCAAGCCGATGGTGCTCGGCGGGCTGCTGCCCTCCATGGTGGTGGCGCTGCGAGCGGCCCACCTGGGCATGCACGCGTACGTCACCAGCTCCATTGACGGCGTGGTGGCCCGAGCGGGCGCCGCGCACCTGGCCTCCGCGCTGCCGTCGGGAGACCTGGCCTCCGGACTCGCCGTGGGACGGCTCTTCGCGGACGAGCCGAAGGATCATCCGTATCAACCCCGGCGGGGACTCGTGCGGCTGCGCGACCTGCCCGGGCTGGGACTGAGCCCGGACTTCAGCCGGGAACACTGAGCCATCGCCGCGGCGGCTCCCACTCTTCGGAGGAGCGAGGCCATGATCTACGACTGCCCCATCCGCGAAGGCGCGCGGCTGCATCCCCACGCGGACGCCCTGCGCTTCGCGGGACAGGCCTGGACCTTCCGCGCGCTGGATGAAGAGGTGACGCGCTGGACGGAGGCCCTGGCCTCGCGAGGTGTGGACCAGGGGCAACGCGTGGCCCTGCTGTCCACGAGCCATCCGGCGGTGACCTTCCTCTTCTGGGCGCTGGGCCGCCTGGGCGCGATATTCGCGCCGCTCAACGCCCGGCTCACTCCGGCGGAGCTGCGCCCCCTGCTGGAAGACGTCGAGCCCCGGCTCACGCTGGCGCTTGGAGCCCTGCGCGACCGGCTCCCGGAAGCGGAGGTCCTGGAGTCCTTCCCCGACGGCGTGACGGCCAGCCCCGTGCCCGAGCGCGCCTGGGACGCGGACACGGCCCGGGTCATCCTCTTCACCAGCGGAACGACGGGGAGGCCCAAGGGCGCCGTGCTCACGGAAGGCGCCTTCCGTGCCTCATGCCGCGCCTCCGCCGCGAACCTGGGCGCGCACCCCGCGCCGCGCTGGCTGGGCACGCTGCCCCTGTTCCACGTCGGGGGCCTGGCCATGCTCACGCGCACCGCCTACGAAGGCGGCTGCCTCCTCCTGCACGAGCGCTTCGACGCGGACGCCGTCAACCACGCCATCGACACGGAGGGCGCGTCCCACGCCAGCTTCGTCGCCACCACGCTGGAGCGTGTGCTGGACGCGCGGCGGGACCGCCGGCTGCCCGCGACCTTCCAGTGCGCGCTCATCGGCGGAGGTCCCGTCCCCACGGCCCTGCTCACCCGGGCACGGGCCGCGGGACTCCTGGCCCTCCAGACCTACGGCCTCACCGAGGCCTGCTCCCAGGTCACCACCGAGCGCCCCTCGGAAGCGGATGGCCGCACCGCCGGACCGCCCCTGCCAGGGCTCGAGGTCCGCATCGTCGGGACCGACGGCGCGGCGCTCGGTGAAGGCCAGGAAGGGGACGTGGAGGTCCGCGGCCCCACGCTCATGGCCCGCTACTGGCGCCAGCGCGAGGCCACGCGCGACGCCTTCCATGACGGCTGGCTGCGCACCCGCGACGTGGGCGTCCTGGACGCGATGGGGCGCCTCACCCTCCTGTCGCGCCGCACGGACCTCATCGTGCGGGGAGGGGAGAACCTCTACCCGGCCGAAATCGAAGCCGTCCTCGCCAACCACCCGGCCATCCTGGAGTCCGCCGTCGTCGGCGTGCCGGAGCCCCAATGGGGCGAGGTCCCCGTGGCCTTCGTCGTCCTGCGCCCCGGCCACGCCTTCCCCGAGGACCTGGACGCCTGGTGCCGCCACTCCCTGGCGCGCTTCAAGGTGCCCACCCGCTTTGTTGCGATTGAAACATTGCCTCGGAACGCCATGAGCAAGGTGGAGCGCCCCGTCCTGAGGAACCACGCCCTGTCTCATCCCCCGTATCAGCCTGGGTCCTAGCAACCCTGAATTCCAGATGGATGGGGTTCGCAGGACTCGCTGAGAAGACCTGTCAGGTTGGGTTATAATATTCCACTGTGGGGGGATCCTGAGAGGAAGCTCACGGTGAGTACCGCAGTGGAAGCAGTGAAGGTGGAAGGGCAGTCCGAGTCGCTCCACATCGATGCGCACGCCAGCAAAGCCGCTGGCGCGATGAAGTGCCCCCATCTGGGCGCCCAGTACAACCCGTTCGCGGGCCCCCATGTCGCGGACCCGCATCCGTTCTACGCGGAGCTGAGGCGGGACGCGCCCGTCAGCTACAACCCCATGCTGGGGATGTGGCTGGTGAGCCGTTACGACGACATCTGCCACGTGCTCAAGGATCCGACGCGCTACTCGTCGGCGGACCTGGGCAACATGGGCTCGGTGCTGTCCCCGGCGACGCTCGCGGTGCTCGCCGAGGGCTATCCCCTGGCGGACAGCCTGATCAACTCGGATCCGCCCGCGCACACCCGGCTGCGCAAGCTGCTGGGGCGCGGCTTCTCCGCCCAGCGCATCACCGCGCAGGAAGCCCCCATCCGCGCCGTCTCCGAGGAGCTCATCCAGGCCTTCGCCCGCAGGGGGCACGCGGACCTGGTGACGGAGTTCGCGTACCCGCTGCCCGTGCGGGTCATCCTGGGCATGGCGGGTGTTCCCCAGGAGGACATGGCGGACATCAAGCGCTGGTGTGACGACTTCTTCCGGATGATCTTCACCCGCGTCCCCGCGGAAGAGCAGCCGCCGCTCGCCCGCAGCTGGGTCACCTTCCAGCACTACGTCGCCCGCCTCATCCGCGACCGCACGGACGAACCCCGCGACGACCTGATCAGCTACCTGGTCACCACCGACGCGGACGGCGAAGCGCTCACGCTGCCGGAGCTGATCATCGCCATCGCCGGAAGCATGCTGGCGGCGGGCCACGAAACCACCACGGCGCTGCTCGCCCAGTGCTGGAAGCAGGCCCTGCTCCAGCCCGGCCTCTGGCAGAAGCTGCGCGAGGACCGCTCGCTGGTGCCGCACCTCATCGAGGAGACGCTGCGCTTCGACTCGGTGGCGCACGGGATGATCCGCACCACCCTGGAGGACGTGGAGCTCGCGGGCGTCGCGCTGCCCAAGGGCTCGCGGCTGCTCCTGCTCTACGCGTCCGGAAGCCGTGACCCCGCGCTGCTCGCGGACGGCGACCACTTCGACATCTCCCGGCACCACCCGACGCACCTGGGCTTCGGCCGGGGCATCCACTTCTGCATCGGGGCGCCGCTCGCGCGGCTGGAGGCGCTCATCGCCACCAACCTGCTGCTGGATCAGCTCCCGGACCTGAAGCTGGAGGAGAACCCGGACTTCGGCCACACGCAGTCGCTGACCATCCGCACCATCCAGCACCTGCGGGTGAACTGGACCCCCACCGGGACCTGAAAGCCACCCTCGATGCTCCCGTCCCGCCCGTGGTGCCCCCACGGACGGGCCGGGTGCTTCAGCCCGCGTCTCAGCACTCCGACGCGGGGTGTCCCCAGGGGTTGCTGCGCGGATACTGGCGCAGCAGCGTGCACAGGCGGTGCGCGGCGACCATCGTCGCGGACGGCCGCGGCGGCTCCGCGTGCATCGCCGTCTGGCCCAACCGGGCCGCCTGCAGTGCCAGCGCGTGCTGGACTTCGGGAGACCAGCGCTTGAATTCAAGCCATTCCATGAGCCTGCTCCTCGTTGAAGGAGCGGCCATTGAACCCCCTTCAAACCTGGAAATCACGACGCCCCGCGTCGGCCCGGGGCGTCAGTGACCTCCTGCTGACAGGCCACTCAGGCCTTCGAGGGGGTGGCGGGTCGGCCAATGAGCATCATCAGGCCGAAGGGGTTCCCCGGGTTGGTGAGCCGGTCGATCTCCCAGATGTAGTCGTCGCTCAGGCCGTGGGTGAGCTCGCGCATCTCCTCCACGGAGTACGTGCGCAGACAGGACACCACGCCGTCGAACGCCGCCGCGATGGGGATGAGCGGCATGAGGTAGGTGAGGGCGAGCCTGTCCGCGCGAATGGGGCGGATGAACGGCGTCGTCAGCGGAACGTTGATCAGCGCCGCCGCCGTCATCGCGATGGCCGGCCCGCGCCGCTCCACCAGCTCCATGATGGCGATGCCCCGGCGCTGGGCCACGGCGTCCGCCAGCACCTTGCGCGCCAGGTCCGGCGGCAGGTGGTGGAACGAGTTGCACATGATGCGGAAGCCCTTGTACGTCGCGGGCACCGCCGTCGCGTCCACCGGCGTCGTCACGTAGTCGATGCGGCCCGGGTTCGCCGCCTTCGCCTTCTCGAACGCGGAGACCTCCGGGTACAGGTCCGTCAGGAGCGCCGTCGCCTGGTAGCCCTCCTGCGACTCCAGCATCTCCAGCAGCTTCGGCACCGGCCCCGCGCTGCCGGACGCCATGTCCAACAGCTGCGTCTCGCCCATCGCCGCCATCGCGCCCTTGAGCCGCTTCACGAACTCCGAATAGCGGTCATCCGACAGGCTCCACACGTACGCGAGGAAGTCCGTCACCCCCCGGCGCAGCACCTTCGGGAACCAGGGCTGATCCTCCAATTCAAAAAGTTGCAGTCTGGGCATAATCGCTGGGCACTCCAAGGGGCTCAGGGGGGAGACAACTCCCGCACTGTCGCCCAGTCCCGAGCGACGTACAAGAGGCGCCTTCCAGGGGCATTGGCACACATCCGCCGCCTCGGAAATCCCAACAGTCCGCCCAATTCCTGCCGCTTCCACGAAACTTTGAAGCCTTGCAGGAAATCACTGCACGAAAGGCAGACAGCGGACCGCGAGTGCTGATCAGCCCTGCAAGGTTTCAGGAGGGGTGCGTTTCATTATCAGGCGGTCGGGATGACGCGGACCGGGTGTTTCTGACTCGGGGGGAGGCAGCCAGAAACGCGTTGAACCCGCGTAACTGGAGTGGGGTTGCCAGAATTTATAGGTATTATTACTTACGACCGAGGGGGGCATCGGTCGCTCGGTCGCTCGGTTCAAAACGGATCAGCTGGCACACAACGGGAGGGAGTAATGGCTCCGGAATCTGTTGATGTGATCGTCGTCGGAAGCGGCCCGGTGGGTGCCATGGCAGCGAACCTGCTCGGCCAGTACGGCCTGCGCACCGTGGTCATCGAGAAGGAGACCACCGCGCACACCCAGTCCCGCGCCATCAACGCGGACGACGAAGCGCAGCGCATCTTCCAGGCCGCGGGTCTCACGGGCGAGCTGGGGCCGGGCTTCCACCCGTGCCTGAAGATGACCTACGTGGATGACGAGATGCGGATGCTCGCCGAGGTGGACTTCACCAAGGTGGAGCGCCCCAACGGCCACCCCATCGGCTCGCTCTTCAACCAGCCGCGCATGGAGGCGGCGCTTCACCGCGGCATGGAGCGCTTCGCGCACGTCAGCATGTGGCGCGGACACGAAGTCGAATCCTTCATGCAGGACGACGAAGGCGTGTCCGTGCGCGTGAAGGACCACGTCAACGGCCGCACGATGACGGTGCGCGCGCGCTACCTGCTCGCGTGCGACGGCGCCAAGAGCGGCATCCGCCGCCGGCTGGGCCTGAAGCTGGAGGGCACCACGGCGCTGGAGCACGCGCTGGCCATCTCCGTGGAGACGCAGTCGTCCGCGCCGGACTTCACCTACTACCCCTGCGGCCCGGAGCGCGTGGGCATCGTGACGCGCACCGCGCACGACGAGGTGCGCTTCGACACGGTGGTGAAGCCGGGGCAGGACCTGGAGTACGTGAAGACGCCCGAGTACGTGCGCGGCATCATCGCGCCCTTCATGGACCCGGACACCGTGAAGGTGAAGAGCGTCAACCTCTACGCCTACCACAGCCGCATGGCGGAGAAGTGGCGCGTGGGCCGGGTGTTCCTGCTCGGAGACGCGGCGCACCTGATGCCGCCGTTCCTGGGGCAGGGCCTGTGCTCCGGCCTGCGCGACGCGGCGAACCTCACCTGGAAGCTGGCGCACGTGCTGGGCGGCGCGGCGGACGCGTCGCTGCTGGACACCTACGAGGTGGAGCGCCGGCCGCACGCCGCGGAGATGATGCGCCTGTCGGACTCGCTCGGCTCGATGCTGGCGTCGGGCGGCCCGTTCATGGCCCGCGCGCGCAACGCCTTCATCAAGCTGCTGTACCACATGCCCGTCACCGGCCCCTTCATCCGCGAGTACAAGATGAAGCCGAACCTCTTCCACGCGGAGGGGTTCCTCTTCGGCGGCAAGCGCGGCAAGTCCAAGCAGGCCGCGGAAGGCGCCTTCTTCCCGCAGCCGCGCGTGGAGCACGGTGAAGAAGGGGAGCGCCCGCTGGATGACGTCATCGGCCAGCGCTTCGCGGTGCTGACGCGGCCGGGTGCGCCCGCGGACGTGCAGCAGGCCGCCAGGGCGCTGGCGGAGGACATCGGCGGCGTGTGGCTGTCCGTGGCGCCGGCGGCGCGCTCGGGCGCGGGCCGCTCCGGCGAGGTGGTGGACCTGGAGGGCAAGCTGGGCGAGTGGTTCGCCCAGCACGGCTCGGACCTGGTCGTCCTGCGCCCGGACCGCTACGTCTACGCGGCCACGAACAGCGCGGGCGTCGCGCAGGTCCATGCTTCGCTGAAGCAGGCCGTCCGCCCGCTCACCCGCTGGGGCAACCGCGGCTCCCGGCGGGCGGCGCAGCTCGGGGCCTGAGGCGTCTTCAGGCGGAGGCGGACTGGAGCAGCTGCTTCGCCTTCGCCATGCAGTCGCCGTAGAAGCGCAGGTAGATGTCCAGGGCACGGGCGCCCGTCTTCGCGATGGTCGTCGCGTGCTCGGGCTTCTGGCCCAGCAGCTTGTTGAGCATGACCTCGTTGAGCGCCGTGTGGCCCACGTCCAGCTCCACGTGCTCCTTGATGAACGACAGCGAGTTCATCACGTCCGGGCCCAGCACGGCCTTGCACTGTTCAATCAGCCGGGGCGCGAACACCACCGACAGGTTTTCGATCTCGTACTCGATGGCGACCTGGCCGCCCGGCATGGGGCCCGCGATGGTCTCCTCGTGGATCTCCCGGTACTCCTGCATGGCGCGGGTGGGGGCCTGCGCCATCAGGGCCTCCGCGTCCAGCTTGGGGAAGCGGCGCGCGTTCCAGCCCGCCACCAGGTTCTTCGTGTCCTCCACCATCATCAGGTGGTGACCGGCCTCGTGCTTGGCGTGGGTGATGAGCTTCTCGCCCACGTCCACCATCCCCGCCTTCACGCACGCCTCACCGGCGCGGCGGATCCACCCGTCCACGGGCTCCGTCATGTAGACGCCCAGGGCACACAACTGGATGAGGAAGGCCTCCAGCAGGGCGGGCTCCACGTTGGGGTCCAGCAGCGTCGTCACGTGGGGGCCGGTCGCCAGCAGGTGGCGGACGTCGGTGACGTGGGGGAGGTACTGCTCTTCGACGAGGGGCTTGGTCATGGGGGGAATCCTCAACGGGAGTGGGCACCACGGCGCCCGATGGTGAGTTCGCTGATGTGCTCCAGGAAGTCCGGAACGAGCTTGGCGGAGATGATCCACAGGTAGGGATCCGGCCCGTCGTGCAGGCCGCACTCCTGCACGTAGTCGCCGCCCGCGTCCTCGCGCAGATAGAGGAAGGAGGGGCGGTTGCGCGCGGCGTACCAGCGGCGGGCCGCGTCCAGGAGCGCCGAGTACGCGCGCGTTCCATCCCCCAGCAGGGAGAACAGGCGCGTGTTGTCCAGCAGGCGGAAGAGGTTCGCGCCCAGCTGCCCCAGCTCCACCACGGCGGCGGCGTGGGGGACGCCGTCACGGCGGGCGACCAGGACGGTGCGCTCGCGCTCCATGCCGAAGCTCTTCCACTTCGCCGTGACGGGCCCCATGTCCAGCCGGTCGCGGGTGAGGTCCAACGACTGCACGTAGCACTCGGGGAACTGCTGCGCGATGGTCGCCGCCAGCAGGCTCAGCTCGCTCGCGGTGGCGGGGCCCACCGTGTACGGGTGCACGCGGCCGGTCAGCTCGTTGCTGAAGGCCTTCATCTTCTGGATCTTCCGCGTGAAGGCCAGGGACGAACCGGCCTCCATCTGGCGCTGCGCGTACTTCACGTGCGCCTTGTTGATCCACGGGTTGAGGGCCTCCACGTAGGCCACCACCCAGTGGAAGTCCGGGTCGCTCTGCGGGTGCTCGAAGGTGCGCAGGTAGAGGTCGCGCATGATGGCGCCCGCCTCCTTCAACCCCTCCGGCGGCTTGCCGGGCCGCTTCGCCACCTGGTGGCCCAGCCACGCGTTGCGGTACGGCTTGGTGAAGGACAGCGTCGCTTCAATGCCGCGCTCGGACGGCCACACCGCGTTGCAGAACAGCTGCGGCACCTCCGCGGCGCGCTTCGCGAGCGACGCGAAGTTCTGCTTCAGCTCCTCGAACTCCGCCGGGGTGCTGCCGCCCAGGCTGAAGAAGCCGGAGCGGTTGAACAGGTCCCACAGCTCATCCACCAGGCCCTCGCTGGTGCGCGTGGCCGGGGACATCGTCTGGGACACGAAGCGCACCCAGCGCGCCTCGTCGGAAGAGTAGGGCAGCACGCTCAGGCCGCACAGCACGGTGCCGTCCGCGCGCAGGCCGCTGACGTAGCGGATCTCCCCGCGCACGCTCACCCGCTGGCCGTCGCCCAGCTCCAGCTCGATGAGGGGCGGCAGCAGGCCGGGGAAGAGCAGGTCCTGCGGCTGGCAGCGCATGCACAGGCCGGAGAAGGACAGATCCAGCACCTCGCGGCGCATCAGCCCCTGCTCCCGCCAGAGCGGGTGGTGGAACCGGGCGTGCACGCCCTCGGGGGCGGTGACGCGGCGGTGCCAGCGGTGACGGATGCGGAAGAGCTCTTCGGGCAGCGGGGTGAAGAGGCGGTCACCCTCCATCCGGCCCGTCTCCACGCGCAGGCGGTACGCGGAGTTGTAGCCGATGACGTCGATGTCGTACGCCGGCTCGCCGAAGTCCGGGGTGGACTCCTCCGTGCGCCACTCCAGCTGACCGGAAGAAGAGTGGAAGCGCTCCAGCACCATGCGCACCACCCGGCCCTGGCGGCGCAGCACGCCCTTGTTCCCGGACGCGCAGATGGCGGTGAAGATGGAGCGGATCCGCTCCCCGTCCGTGATGATGTCCTGCACGGGCAGCGCGGAGGCCGCCGGCACCGCCACGCCCTGGCGCAGCGCGTCCGCCAGGAAGCCCAGGATCTGCCGGCCCTGCTCCAGCGTCACGCCCACCAGCTGCAGGCCCACCGGCGCGTTCGGGACGTCCATGTCCGTCCGGATGAAGGCGCCATTGAGCGGACCAATCGTGGCGCCGTTGCACGCCAGGTACACCGGGAAGGTGCGCGACTCGGTGGGGTCCGCCAGCGGCTGCCGCGGGGCCACCCACACCACCGTCGGAGACAGCCGCGTCACTTCCCCCAGCACCGCGTCCGGCCGGCCCACCGCGCAGGTGATGGCCGTGGGACCGCTGCCGTGCAGCGAATAGCCCGAGTCATCCAGGGCGGCTTCAGCGGGGGGAAGGGGAATCACGTTGCGCAGCGCGTCGCCACTGCCGAATTCAATCGCATGCCGGAACTTCGAGGATGCCGGGATCCCTCCATCCATCGTCAGGACTCCCCTCTTGCGGGCAGCGACACCATTGGTGGTCGGCGATGTTGCGAGCACAACACTTCCTCCCTGATTCACTGGAGACGCTGACGGCTCTGGATTCTGGGAAGACATATTGAAGATCTCGGCCGTAACAGTCAAATCGAATTTATATGCCTGGGCTGTTTTTCTGCCTCGACGCCTGACTCACCGTGGGTCGCATTCGACCTGGCATATACGGGTTTTCCGAGGAGTTACCCGGACCCAGCGTGCGCATCCTTATCAGCAAAGTGGCGCGGGGCTGTAACCCTCCTTCACGTGAATAAGGGGTGGCGGTCCGGGGCTGACGGGCAATGGACCGTGTCAGGGGGGGCCGTTATGGTCGGCACTTCTGGGACTGGCTGGGGAAGGGAGCCGCGAATGAGCGCAGCGCTGGATGTGACGGGATCGCCGGGGGACGCGAGAGCCTCTTCTGGTGGCCAGGGGCTCGAGTCCGTGGACCTTCCCGACGTCTTCCAGGTGGACGTGGCGGTGTGCGTGCGGGACGCGCTGGGGCTGCTCGGCGCGACGCGGCGGCTGCGCGGCATGGAGGTCGCGCTGGAGCTCCCCGAGGATCCGGTGATCGCCCGGGTCAGCCGGCGGCGCCTGGAGCAGGTGCTGCTGTTGCTCGTCGCCCACGCGGCGGACGTGGCCCCGGCCGTGGCGCCTTCCGTGCGCGTGGTGGTGGATCCTCCGGACGACTTCGGCGACGCGGGGCCCCGCTTCCAGGTGGTGATGCCGGGCGTGAGCCTCTCCGAACGGGAGACGCGCTCGGTGGTGCTGTCGCCCCTGCGCGTGGGCGGCACCCAGCGGCGGCTCGCCCGCGCGCGGGAGCTGGTGGACGCCATGGGCGGTGAGCTGGCGGTGGAGCGCCTGGAGGAGGGGACGGCCGTGAGCGTCGTCCTGCCGGCGCCGGGGCTCGCGAGCTTCTAGCCCGCATCCAAATCCGGAAAGACGATCCTGCTTCCGGACCATTGGCTGCGATAAGCGCGGCACCCCCCGGGTGCGTCCAACCCAGGGGGCGTGCGGCCAAACTCCTTGACGACCGGGGGCGGGTTCCCGACTATCCGCCGCCTCTCAAGACCCCGGTCTCAATCAGGAGTTTGCGTTCATGGCGCCTCCCTCTGGCGAGAAGATCACCCTGCAGAACGGCAAGCTGACCGTTCCGAACAACCCGATCATCCCCTACATCGAGGGCGACGGCACCGGCCGCGACATCTGGAAGGCCTCGCAGGCGGTGTTCGACGCCGCGGTGGAGAAGGCCTACGGCGGCAAGAAGAAGATCTCCTGGTACGAGGTGCTGGCCGGCGAGAAGTCCTTCAAGCAGGTGAACAACTGGCTGCCGGACGAGACGGTCGCCGCGTTCCGCGAGTACCTGGTGGGCATCAAGGGCCCGCTGACGACGCCGGTGGGCGGTGGCATCCGCTCCCTGAACGTGGCGCTGCGCCAGATGCTGGACCTGTACGTCTGCCTGCGGCCCGTGCGCTACTTCAAGGGCGTGCCCTCTCCGGTGAAGCAGCCGGACAAGGTGGACATGGTCATCTTCCGTGAGAACACGGAAGACATCTACGCGGGCATCGAGTTCGAGGCCGGCACCGCGCAGGCGGAGAAGTTCCTGGGCTGGCTGAAGCAGGAGTTCCCCAAGGAGGCGGGCAAGATCCGCTTCCCGGCGAACGTGGGCATCGGCATCAAGCCCGTGTCGCAGGAAGGCACGGAGCGCCTGGTGCGCGCGGCCATCCAGTACGCGGTGAACCTGAAGCGCAAGAGCGTCACCCTGGTCCACAAGGGCAACATCATGAAGTTCACCGAGGGCGCGTTCCGCAAGTGGGGCTACGACCTCGCGGCGCGTGAGTTCGGTGACAAGGTCTACACCTGGGACCAGTGGGAGGCCACCAAGGCCGCCAAGGGCGAGGAGGCCGCCAACGCCGAGCAGAAGGCCGCGGTGTCCGCCGGGAAGATCATCATCAAGGACTCCATCGCGGACATCACCCTGCAGCAGGTGCTGACCCGTCCGGACGAGTTCGACGTCATCGCCACGCTCAACCTCAACGGCGACTACCTGTCGGACGCGCTCGCGGCGCAGGTGGGCGGCATCGGCATCGCGCCGGGCGGCAACATCAACTACGTCTCCGGCCACGCCGTCTTCGAGGCCACCCACGGCACCGCGCCGAAGTACGCGGACCTGGACAAGGTGAACCCGGGCTCGGTCATCCTCTCCGGCGAGATGATGCTCCGCCACCTGGGCTGGCACGAGGCCGCGGACCTGATCATCAAGGGCATGGACAAGGCCATCGCGGCGCGCACCGTGACGTACGACTTCGCGCGCCTGATGAAGCTGGAGACGAAGGAGACCGTGTCCGAGGTGAAGTGCTCGGAGTTCGGTCAGGCCATCATCAAGCACATGTAGTCCCCACCCCAAAGCAGGAGGGCGAAACCATGGCTCACAAGAAGAAGAAGATCGGCCTCATCGGTGGCGGTCAGATCGGCGGCAACCTGGCGCTGCTGGCGGTCCAGAAGAACCTGGGCGACGTGGTGCTCTACGACATCCCGGCGGCGGAGGGGCTGGTCAAGGGCAAGGCGCTGGACATCAACCAGCTGTCCGCGGTGGATGGCTACGACAGCCGCGTCACCGGCTCCACGGACTGGAAGGACGTCGCGGGCTCGGACGTGATCATCATCACGGCCGGCGTGCCCCGGAAGCCCGGCATGTCCCGCGAGGACCTGCTCGAGGTCAACCTGAAGATCATGAAGGACGTGGCGGGCAACATCAAGCAGCACGCCCCGGACGCCTTCGTCATCAACGTGGCCAACCCGCTGGACGCGATGGTGTTCGCGCTCCACAAGATCGCCGGCCTGAAGGACAACATGGTCGTGGGCATGGCGGGCGTGCTGGACACCAGCCGCTTCAAGTGCTTCGTGGCCGAGGCCCTGGGCTGCTCCATCCGTGACGTGGAGGCGCTCGTCCTCGGCGGCCACGGTGACGATATGGTCCCGCTCGTGCGCCACAGCACCGTGGGCGGCGTGCCCCTGACCCAGCTCATCGCCAAGGACAAGCTGGACGCCATCATCGACCGCACCCGCAAGGGCGGCGCGGAGCTGGTGGGCCTGTACAAGACGGGCAGCGCCTACTTCGCCCCGGCCTCCTCCGCCATCGCCATGGCGGAGAGCTACCTCTTCGACCGCAAGCGCGTGCTGCCGGCCGCCGCCCTGCTCAAGGGCCAGTACGGCATCAAGGACTTCTTCTTCGGCGTCCCCGCGCAGATCGGCGCGAACGGCGTGGAGAAGATCATCGAGGTGGAGCTCAACGACGCGGAGAAGGCCGAGCTGAACAAGTCCTTCACCTCCGTCAAGGGCACCGTCGACCTCGTGAAGCTGTAGTCCCCGGCTGTCGGCGGGCCCGCCTGAATGCTCCTGGCGGGCCCCGCCTGATGCCGTGAATGATCCGGGCTTATCCCCCGGCCCCCCGTCCTTGCGGCGGTATTTTTCCAAGTTAACTAGCGTGTTGGACTCGTACCTGGCACGGGTGCGGGGCAGCGTCGCGAAGCAGGACTTCAGCGGCCCCCCGTGAAGGCACCCCCCCGGCAGCCGGTGCTCAAGGAGACGATGATGGCGGCAGCAGCGCGATTCACGGTGGTGGGCGGCGGTCTCGCCGGGCTGATGACGACGATCAAGCTGGCGGAGGCGGGTCACCAAGTGGACGTGCTCTCGCTCGTCCCCGTCAAGCGTTCCCACTCGGTCTGCGCCCAGGGCGGCATCAACGGCGCGGTGAACACGAAGGGTGAGGGCGATCACCCGGACATCCACGTCAAGGACACGCTGCGCGGCGGCGACTTCCTCGCGGAGCAGGTGTCCGTGAAGGGCATGTGCTACGCGGCGCCCGGCATCATCTACCTGTTGGATCGCATGGGCGTGACGTTCAACCGCACGCCGGAAGGCCTGCTGGACTTCCGCCGCTTCGGCGGCACCCTGCACAACCGCACCGCGTTCGCGGGCGCCACCACCGGACAGCAGCTGCTCTACGCGCTGGACGAGCAGGTCCGCCGCTACGAGGCGGAGGGCAAGGTCACCAAGTACGAGTACTGGGAGTGGCTGGGCACGGTGAAGGACGAGTCCGGCCGCTGCATCGGCAGCGTGGCCATGGACCTGCGCACCATGGAGATCCGCACCTTCCCGGCGGAGGCGGTGTGCCTGGCCACGGGCGGCCCGGGCATCGTCTTCGGGCGCTCCACCAACTCCATCATCAACACCGGCACCGCCGCGGGCCGCGCGTACATGGAAGGCGCGCTGTACGCCAACGGTGAGTTCATCCAGGTGCACCCCACGTCCATCCCGGGCGAGGACAAGCTGCGCCTGATGAGCGAGTCCGTGCGCGGCGAGGGCGGCCGCGTCTGGGTGCCCAAGAAGAAGGGTGACACGCGCAACCCCCGGGAGATCCCGGAGAGCGAGCGCTGGTACTTCCTGGAAGAGAAGTACCCCAAGTACAAGAACCTGGTGCCGCGCGACGTGGCGACGCGCGAGATCTTCATGGTCTGCCGCGACCTGGGCATGGGCCTGGGCGGGCGCGACGGCGTGTACCTGGACGTGACGCACATCCCGGCCAAGACGCTCGACGCGAAGATCAAGGGCGTGATGGAGATCTACGAGAAGTTCGTCGGAGATGATCCGCGCCACACGCCCATGGTCATCTTCCCGGGCATGCACTACTCGATGGGCGGCCTGCACGTCTCCTTCGAGGCGGACTCGCGCACCCAGACGCCGCTGGACGGCAGCCCGGTGAACCAGAGCACGCGCATCCCGGGCCTCTACGCGGCCGGCGAGGCGGACTACGCCTTCCACGGCGCGAACCGCCTGGGCGCCAACTCGCTCCTGTCCTGCATCTACTCCGGCATGATCGGCGGCCCGGCGATGGCGGCCTTCGCCAAGAACCAGACGACCAGCGCCGCGGCGATGCCGGAGAAGTACTTCGCGGACGCGAAGAAGTACTGGCAGGACCGCTTCGCCACCATCAAGGCGATGAACGGGCAGGAGAACCCGTACCAGATCGCCAAGGAGCTGGGCGAGGTGATGACGGAGAACTGCACCGTCGTCCGCTACAACGACCGCCTGAAGAAGACCATCGAGCGCGTCCGCGAGCTCAAGCAGCGCTGGAACAACGTCAACGTGCTGGACACGGGCGTCGTCGCCAACCGCGCGCTGTCGTACACCAACCAGGTGTGGAACATGCTGGAGCTGGGCGAAGTCATCGCCACCAGCGCGCTCCTGCGCGACGAGAGCCGCGGCGCCCACTACAAGCCGGACTTCTCCCTGCCGGAGCCCAAGGTGAAGGACCCGACAAAGGATCCGGAGTGGATGACCCTGTGGCGCCAGCGCCACGAGAAGTGGGCGAAGACGACCATCGCCACCTACGCCGCCCAGGGCCCGCAGATCTCCTACCAGGACCTGCCCACGCCGGTGCTGGAGCCCGAGCCCCGCTGGTACGCGTAAGGCGTTCGTTTTCTTTCCGGGCCCGCGCGCTTCCAGGCGCGGGTTTCCGCCACCTGATTTGGCAGTGAAGGGAAGGGCAGCCGCACCATGGACACCGCACAGGCCAGCGCCGTCAGCTCGAAGACCATCTCCTTCCGCATCTGGCGGCAGGATGATCCGAACAAGCCCGGGCACTTCGAAGAGTTCAAGGTTCCCTATGCGAAGGGCGCCAACGTCATCTCCTGCCTGATGGAGATCCAGCGCAACCCCGTCACCGCGGAGGGCAAGAAGGTGGCCCCCGTGGTGTGGGACTCCGCGTGCCTCGAGGAGGTGTGCGGCAGCTGCGCCATGAACATCAACGGCCGGGTGCGCATGGCGTGCTCCGCCCTGGTGGACAAGCTCCAGCAGCCCATCACCCTGGAGCCGATGAAGAAGTTCCCGGTGGTGCGCGACCTCACCGTGGACCGCGACCGCATGTTCGAGTCGCTCAAGCGCGTGAAGGGGTGGATCCCCGTCGACGGCACGTACAACCTGGGCCCCGGCCCGCGCCAGTCGCAGAAGGACCACTCCGTGATGTACGTGCTGTCCACGTGCATCACCTGCGGCAGCTGCCTGGAGGCGTGCCCCCAGGTGACGCTGGACAACGACTTCATCGGCGCCGCCCCCATCAGCCAGGCCCGCCTGTTCAACATGCACCCCACGGGCAAGCTGAACGCGGAGGAGCGCACGCGCGCCCTCATGGGCCCCGGCGGCATCCAGGACTGCGGCAAGGCGCAGAACTGCGTGAAGGTCTGCCCGAAGGAGATCCCCCTCACGACCTCCATCGCGGTGATGAACCGCGAGGTGAGCAAGCTGATCATCAAGGACATCTTCTTCAAGGAAGAGGAGCAGAAGGCCTCCGCCGGTCCGGGTTGACCCTCCCGGACGCTGACCTGGCTTGCTCGCGGCCCCGTGCCTGCGCCCCCTGTCGTTGGGGCGCCGGGCGGGGCCGTGTCCATTAGGGTGAAGACCGCCTCATCCGCCCGGACACCGGGTGTTATTGCTGAGAGGCGGAGCCTGTGTCCCGTCGCGACGCTGGAGGCCAAACGGCCTTGCCATCCGTCGTTTTCTGCGCAATGAGGGCCCGCGTTGACGCCCCGTGTAGGGGTTGTCCTCGTCTCCCCTCGTCCCACCCGGAGATTCGATGAAGATCCACGAGTACCAGGGCAAGGAACTCTTCCGGAAGTATGGCGTGCCCACGCCGCGCGGCATCCTCGCGCTCTCTCCCGACGAGGCGGAGGCCGCGGCGAAGGAGCTCGCGACGCCCGTCGTCGTCGTGAAGTCGCAGATCCACGCGGGCGGCCGCGGCAAGGGCGGCGGCGTGAAGCTGGCCAAGAGCCCCGCGGAGGCCAAGGACCTGGCCCGGCAGATGCTGGGCATGATGCTCAAGACCATCCAGACCGGCCCGGAAGGGCAGAAGGTCCACAAGGTCTACATCGAGGAAGGGCTCGACATCGGCCAGGAGCTGTACCTGGGCGTGACGCTCGACCGCGCCACCAGCCGCATCACCTTCATGGCGTCCACCGAGGGCGGCGTGGAGATTGAAGAAGTGGCGGAGAAGCACCCGGAGAAGATCCTCCGCGCCGTCGTGGACCCCGCGGTGGGCTTCGCGGACTTCCAGGGCCGCGAGCTGGCCTTCGGGCTGGGCCTGACGGGCCCCACGGTGAACAAGTTCGTCCAGTTCTGCTCCGCGCTCTACCGGATGTACATGGAGACGGACGCGTCCCTCGTGGAGATCAACCCGCTGGTCATCCGCAAGAGCGGCGGCGTGGTCGCGCTCGACGCGAAGGTGACCTTCGACGAGAACGCGCTCTACCGGCACAAGGACCTGCTGGAGTACCGCGACCTGGCGGAGGAGGAGCCCCGCGAGACGCAGGCCAAGGAGTACGACCTGGCCTACATCGCGCTGGACGGCAACATCGGCTGCATGGTGAACGGCGCCGGCCTGGCCATGGCCACCATGGACACCATCAAGCTGGTGGGCGGCGCTCCGGCCAACTTCCTGGACGTGGGCGGCGGCGCGAGCAAGGAGAAGGTGACGGCGGCCTTCAAGCTCATCCTCGCGGATCCGCAGGTCAAGGCGGTGCTCGTCAACATCTTCGGCGGCATCATGAAGTGTGACGTCATCGCGGAAGGCATCATCGCGGCGGCGAAGGAAGTGCAGCTGAAGATCCCGCTCATCGTGCGCCTGGAAGGCACCAACGTGGAGCAGGGCAAGGAGCTGCTCCGCAACTCGGGCCTCGCCATCACTCCCGCGGACAACCTGCGCCAGGCGGCCGAGAAGGCCGTGGCGGCCATCAAGTAGGGCCTTCGCTCCCTCTTTCCTGAAAGAACGCCATGAGCATCCTCGTCAACGAGAACACGAAGGTCCTCGTCCAGGGCATCACCGGCTCGGCGGGCTCGTTCCACGCCAAGCAGATGCTGGAGTACGGGACGAAGATTGTGGGCGGTGTCACGCCGGGCAAGGGCGGCACCTCCTTCGAGGGCAAGGTCCCCGTGTTCAACACGGTGGCCGACGCGGTGAAGCAGGCGGGCGCGAACACGTCCGTCATCTTCGTGCCGCCGCCCTTCGCCGCTGACTCCATCATGGAGGCCGCGGACGCCGGCATCTCCCTCATCATCACCATCACCGAGGGCATCCCGGTCAACGACATGGTGCGCGCCAAGCGCTACCTGCAGGGCAAGCCGGGCGTGCGCCTCATCGGCCCGAACTGCCCGGGCGTCATCACCCCCGGCGCGAAGTGCAAGATCGGCATCATGCCGGGCCACATCCACAAGCCGGGCCGCATCGGCGTGGTGTCCCGCTCCGGCACGCTGACCTATGAGGCCGTGCACCAGCTGACGCAGCTGGGGCTGGGCCAGTCCACCGCGGTGGGCATCGGCGGCGACCCCGTCAACGGCACCAACTTCGTGGACGTGCTGAAGCTCTTCCAGGCCGACCCTGAGACGGACGCCGTCATCATGATCGGTGAGATTGGCGGCAGCGCGGAAGAAGAGGGCGCCGAGTACGTCAAGCGCGAGTTCACCAAGCCCATCGCCGGCTTCATCGCCGGTCAGTCCGCGCCCCCGGGCAAGCGCATGGGCCACGCGGGCGCCATCATCTCCGGCGGCAAGGGCACGGCCTCGGAGAAGATCAAGGCGATGGAGGCCGCGGGCATCCTGATGGCCGCCAGCCCCGCCGAGCTGGGCACCACGCTGCAGGAGGCCGTCAAGCGCGGCCCCCCGAAGCGCTGAGCCGAACCCTTCACACGACACACACACGAGGAGCCAAACACCATGGCCATCGAGCGCACGCTGTCCATCATCAAGCCCGACGGAGTGAAGAACAACCACGTCGGCGAGATCATCGCCCGGTTCGAGAAGGCGGGCCTGAAGCCTGTCGCCATCCGCCGGCAGCAGCTGTCCCAGGCGGAGGCCGAGGGCTTCTACGCCGTCCACAAGGCCCGGCCGTTCTTCAAGGACCTGGTGTCCTTCATGATCTCCGGCCCGGTGGTCCTGATGGCCCTGGAGGGTGAGAACGCCGTCCTGAAGAACCGCGAGCTGATGGGCGCCACGGATCCGAAGAAGGCCGACAAGGGCACCATCCGCGCGGACTTCGCCCAGAGCATCGACGCGAACACGGTCCACGGCTCGGACAGCCTGGAGAACGCGAAGAACGAGGTCGCGTACTTCTTCCGCGAGACCGAAATCCAGGGCTGAGCAGCTTCCAGCCTGGTGACAGCGGCCCGGTGTCCACGCCCCACGCGGCGCGGACCCGGGCCGTCGTCATTTCCAGCAAGGAGCTGCCGGCGGGCAGGCGCGCGTTCGCCTCCATCGAGGTCGCGGACGCGGAAGAGTTGGGTGCGGGTGACGGGCGACTGGAAGCGCGGCGCCGCCGAGCACCACGACTCGAAGGGGTAGGCAGGGAAGGGGGCGGGCTCTCCTTTGACTTGCCGTGCCTTCTTGTGGGAAGCACGCCCCATTGCCCTCCGTTAGCCCCGACTGAACGATGTCCGAGCCTACCGCCACAGCCCTCCCAGTCACCGAGCCCCTGCCGGTGCCGGCCCCCGCGAAGCTGGTCGACGTGGCCAGCCTGTCGCGCGAGAAGCTCGCGCTGTTCCTGAGCGAGCAGCTGGGCGAGCGCCCGTTCCGCGCGGCGCAGCTCTACCGCTGGCTGCACCAGCGCGGCGCCACCTCCTTCGACGAGATGACGGACCTGTCCAAGGCCCTGCGCGAGAAGCTCAGGGTCAAGGCGGAGATCGTCCCGCTGGTGAAGGACCTGGAGCAGCGCAGCGTCGACGGCACCATCAAGTACCGCTTCAAGACGCGCGACGGGCGCTTCATCGAGTCCGTCTACATGCCGGCGGAGGACCGCAAGACGCTCTGCGTGTCCACGCAGGTGGGCTGCGCCATGGCGTGCTCGTTCTGCATGACGGGCACGCTGGGCCTCAAGCGCAACCTCACGGCTGGAGAGATCGTCGCCCAGGTGCACGCGGTGAACCGCGAGGTGCGCCGCAACGAGAGCCTGGAGACGCTGCGTCCGCTCACGAACCTGGTGTTCATGGGCATGGGCGAGCCGCTCCACAACTTCGAGAACCTCAAGACGGCGCTCGCCATCCTCCAGTCGGAGGAGGGGCCCAACTTCAGCCACCGGCACATCACCGTCTCCACCGTGGGTCTGGTGCCCATGATTGAGCGCTTCGGCCAGGAGACGGACGTCAAGCTGGCCATCTCGCTCAACGCCAGCACGGACGAGCAGCGCAGCCAGACGATGCCGGTGAACCGCAAGTGGAACATCCAGGCGCTCCTGGAGGCCTGCCGCAAGTTCCCCCTGCGCCAGGGCCGCCGCATCACCTTCGAGTACGTGCTGCTCAAAGGGTTCAACGACAGCGACGAGGACGCGCACCGGCTGAAGGAGCTCTTGCGCGACATTCCCGCGAAGGTGAACCTGATCCCGTACAACGAGAACCCCGGCCTGGGGTTCCAGACGACGGGCGAGCAGCGGGCCGAGGAGTTCCGGGCCATCCTTGCCGAGGCGCACGTCGCGGCATACATCCGGAAGAACCGGGGCCGGGACATCGCCGGGGCCTGTGGCCAGCTCGCCAATCGCGACGAGACGGCCGCGGAAGCCCCGACGTGACATAAGCACCCGAGCTTCCTTGACAATCCAGTCGGCAGGGCGCTAAGAGCGCCCCCCTCCGCACTGTTACCGTAGAAGTCTCACGATTTCGCTGGAGCGATCCATGGCCGTTGTCCTCCGTCTTGCCCGCGCGGGCGCCAAGAAGATGCCGTACTACCACGTGGTTGCCACCGACTCGCGCAGCCCGCGTGACGGCAAGTTCCTGGAGCAGGTCGGCTCCTACGACCCCAACCACAGCCCCGCGAAGGTGCAGTTCAACGAGGAGCGGCTGAACTACTGGCTGAAGAGCGGCGCGCTGCCCTCCGAGACGGTCGCGGACCTGATCAAGACGGCGAAGAAGCAGGCCCCGGCGACCACCGCCTGAGCACGCCCCCGTCTGGACAAGACGTGGAGCCGCTGCTCACGTATCTGGCGAAGGCCCTGGTTGATCAACCCGACCAGGTCACTTTGCGCATCTCCGAGGCGGATGGCGGCCAGCTCTATGAGCTGAAGGTCGCCCCCGAGGACGTCGGCAAGGTCATCGGACGTGATGGGCGCACCGTGAACGCCCTCCGGACGCTGATCAACGCCGCCGCCCAGAAGCAGGGCCAGAAGGTCCGCCTGGAGATACTCGACGATCGCCGCGCCCCGGGTTCTCCCCCGGCGCCGCCCGCTCCGGACGCCGCGCGGTGAGCGCGCAGGCCTGTCTGGAGTTGGGCTACGTGGCCCGTGCGCACGGGCTGCGCGGCGAGGTGGCGGTCAAGAGCTTCGACCCCGCCTCGGAGACGCTCGGCACCGTCGAGCGTGTCCGGCTGCGCCTGCGCTCGGGTGAAGAGCGCGAGTACGCCCTGGAGACCTTCCGTCCTGCCAACAAGGAGGACCTGGTGTTCTTCGAGGGCGTGGCGTCCCGCGCGGCCGCCGAGGCATTGGTGGGCGCGAAGGTGTTCGTCTATCGCGAGGACCTGGAGCCGCCCGAGGAGGGCGAGTTCTTCCAGGGCGACCTCGTGGGGTTGAACGCCGTGGACGAGCAGGGCGCCTCCCTGGGCACGGTGGAGGAGGTCTGGGCCACCGGTGAAGTGCCCAACCTGGTGATCCGCGCGAAGGGCCGGCCGGAGCTGGTGGTGCCCTTCGCGGATGAGTTCGTGCCGGCGGTGGACGTGCCCGCGGGGCGCATCGTGATCCGGCCTCCGGAGTACCTGGAGGCGGACGGGCCCGAAGGCTCTGGAGACGGCGGGTGAGCTACCGCGTGGAGCTGCTCACGCTGTTCCCCGGGATGGTGTCCGGCTACCTGGGCGCGAGCATCCTCGGGAAGGCCCAGGAGAAGGGGCTGCTCTCCGTCACGCTCACCGACGTGCGCGACTACGCCGAGGGCAAGCACCGCGTCACCGACGACGCGCCCTACGGCGGCGGCGCCGGCATGGTGATGAAGCCCGAGCCGCTGGTGGCCGCCATCGAGGCCGCCCGGGCCCGTCAGCCCGGCGCGAAGGCGCTCCTGATGAGCCCGCGCGGGCCCACGTTCACGCAAGGGACGGCGCGCGAGCTTGCGCGGCACGAGGCCGGGCTGATCCTCGTCTGCGGCCGGTATGAAGGCGTGGACGAGCGGGTGATGCCCTTCCTGGACGGGGAGCTGTCCCTGGGCGACTTCGTCCTCACCGGAGGGGAAGTCGCGGCCATGGCGGTGGTGGACGCGGTGGCGCGGCTGGTGCCGGGCGTCCTGGGCAACGAGGCG
Organism: Corallococcus sp. CA049B; assembly: GCF_003611685.1. Lineage (NCBI taxonomy): Bacteria > Pseudomonadati > Myxococcota > Myxococcia > Myxococcales > Myxococcaceae > Corallococcus > Corallococcus sp. CA049B. The sequence goes on from NZ_RAWC01000064.1 coordinate 38,161, forward strand.
TCCTCCGTGTCGGAGAGCTTCGAGGAGAACCTCCTGGAGCACCCGCACTACACCCGGCCGCCCGTCTTCCGGGGGGCCGAGGTGCCTGCCGCCCTCCAGTCCGGCGATCACGCCCGCATCGCCCGCTGGCGCCGGTGGAAGGCCATCAAGCTCACGCAGGAGCGGCGGCCAGACCTGTTCGCGCGGCTGGTGTTCAGCAAAGCGGATCAGAAACTGCTCGCCAGGGAAGAAGAAGCGTTGTAACCCTGCGTGTTCTCGCGGAACCTTTTGTTGCAGGCTTGTTCGTCCCGGCGGTCTCTGCTAGGACGGCCCGCTCTTTTCCACGCGTCCTACGCGTCAAGTTCCGCTTTCTGGAGTCCGTCATGCGCCGCAGCCTCATCGAGCACGTCGAAAACAAGTTCCTGCGCAAGGACATCACCGAGTTCCGCACGGGTGATTCCGTTCGCGTCCACTGGAAGGTCAAGGAAGGCGAGAAGGAGCGCGTGCAGGCCTTCGAGGGCGTGGTCATCCGCAAGACCAAGGGCACGAACCGCGCGACCTTCACCGTGCGCAAGATGTCCTTCGGCGTCGGCGTGGAGCGCATCTTCCCCATCCACAGCCCGCGCTACGAGAAGATCGAAGTCCTCACCCGCGGCGACGTGAACCGCAAGCGCCTGTTCTACCTCCGCGAGCTGAAGGGCAAGGCCTCGCGCGTGGACGTGCTGGTGGATCCTGAGAAGGCCGCCGCCAAGGCCGCCAAGGCCGCCGCCGCTCAGGGCTAGTAGGTCCGCAGAAACCCTCTCGCGGCCTTCGCGGCCGCGTGAGAGAAGGAGCGTCCTTCATTGGACGCTCCTTTTTTCGTTCGGGCTAGACTGCGCGCGCCATGCACTTCGTCGAGGTCGCCATCCAGAACGTCCGTGGGTTCTCTCCCACCGGACGCTTCCCGCTGAAGACCGGGTACCTCATCCTCAAGCCGCCCACGGCGGACATGTTGCCGCTCGGGAACCTGGCGCTGTCCCTGCTGTTCGCGGATGGCCGGGGTGGAGACTCGAGCCTGGTGGGCTCGGCGGGGCGCTCTGGCAAGGCCGCGCTGACGTTCGTGGGGCAGGACGGGATGACGTACCGGATCTTGCGCGAGCTCGGGGGTTCCGGCTCGCTGCACCGGCTCAACCCGGCCACCAGCCAGCCGGAGCTGGTCTCCACGGACGTCTCGGAGATCAACCAGTACCTGCGCGGCCAGGCGGGCCTGCCGCCGCGCACCACCTTCGAGCAGGTGTACTGCCTGCAGCTGGTGATGCTGCCGTCGCGCCGGCCCCGCAAGAGCCTGGCCAAGGCCGCGGCGGCCGCGGGCGCGAAGGCCTCCGGGGCCACGCCGTCGCTGGCGGCCGCCACCCAGGTGCTGCCGGCGGAGGACGTCCCGGCCGCCGAAGCGAAGGTGAAGGTGCTGGAGAAGGAGCTCGTCACCGCGAAGGCGGTGGATCAGCTCCAGTTCAAGGTGGACGAGCTGGCGTCGCTCATCTTCGAGGCGGACTCGAAGCTCAAGGGCGGTGAGGGGCTCAAGGAAGCCATCTCGCAGGCGGAGGCCGCGTGGCGCGCGGCGCCCTCTCCGGAGTCGCTGGGCCTGCCGCTGGACATCCTCACGCGCGTGAAGCGCTACCCGAAGGCGGTGGCCCGGCGGGACGAGGCGCTGGCGCGGCTGGAGACGGACCGGGATCCGGAGCAGGAGGACGCGTCGCTGAAGGTGCCGCCGCTCACGCAGAACCGCTACTTCTGGGGCGGCCTGGGCGCGGGCGTGCTCTTCATGGGCCTGAGCGTGGGCCTGGGCATCGCCGCGGCGCAGCCCATGTGGCGCTACCTGGCGCTGCTCAACATCCCCGCCTTCGGCACGGCCGCGCTGATGGCGCTGCGCTACGTGGACGACCTGCAGCACGCCACGCGCAAGGGCTCCAAGGACAACCGCAAGGACGCGCGGCAGAAGAAGATCCTCGACGAGTTCGAGCTCGAGGACGCCCCCGTGCGCATGGCCGTCAAGGCCCTGAACCTGGAGGACTACACGGAGATCCCCGGGGCGCTGGAGCAGAAGGATCTGCTCGGCATCCGGCTGGGGGAGCTGCAGACGCAGCTGGAGGAGTTCGAGGCCTCCGCCGAGTACCAGGGCGCCCTGCGCGACGGGCAGGAGATGCGCGCGCAGCAAGAGGAACTCAACGCGGAGCTGTCCGCCAAGGGCACCTACGTGCGCGACCTGCGCGAGGTGGAGCGGGAGCTGTCCCGGCTGAAGGAGTCCATCGCGCTGGCGAAGGCACCCCCGGTGCCGGTGGCCGTGGCCCCCGGCCAGACGCCCGCACCCGTGGATCCGCTGGAGGACCCGTCCCCCCTGGTGCTGTCGCAGGCCGCGGACGTGCTCACGCTCGACATGCTGTCGGTGCAGGCGCTCCTGAAGGACCGCTGCGTGCAGTACCTCACCGCGCTCACGGACAAGCGCTACCAGGGCGTGGAGTGGGACCGCGAGGGCAACGCCTTCCTGCTCGCGCCGAACAGCCGCATCCCGGTGGGCGAGCTGTCCCCGAAGGACATCGACCTCTACTACCTGGCGCTGCGCCTGACGGTGGTCGAGAAGACGTGCGCCCGGGTGAAGCGCCCCTTCCTCCTGGATGACGTGCTGACGGGCGTGGACGAGGCGAAGCTGCCCCTCGTCGCCCGCATGCTCAAGCACCTGGGCACGCTCACGCAGGTGCTGCACGTCACCGCCCACCCCGGCTTCGGCCAGATGTCGGATGGCACCGTTAACGTCTAGCCGCCGCGAAGAAGCGCGAGGGGCGGCGGCTAGACGTTAACGGTGC
>NZ_RAWC01000065.1:0-40883 GCF_003611685.1 Corallococcus sp. CA049B
GGGCAGCGGGAGGGCGCCTACGGGGGTGGGCGCTCTCCCGCATTTTTTCGTGCTCAGTGCGCGTCCGCCCAGCTCTTCCCCGCGCCCACGTCCACCTTGAGCGGCACCTTCAGCTCGGCGACGGAGGCCATGCTCTTCACGGCCAGGGCCTTCACGGCTTCCACCTCCGCGTCCGGCGCCTCGAAGAGCAGTTCGTCGTGCACCTGGAGGAGCACGCGCGTCTTCAGCTTCTGCTCGCGGAGCGCGGCGTCCACGGCCAGCATGGCCTTCTTCATCAGGTCCGCGGCGGTGCCCTGGATGGGCATGTTGATGGCGGCGCGCTCGGCGGCCTGGGCCACCGCCCGGTTCTTGGAGAGCAGGTCCCCCATCAGGCGGCGGCGGCCGTAGAGCGTCTCCACGTAGCCCACCTTGCGCGCCCGCTCCACGGTGTCCTCCAGGTACTGGCGGATGCCCGCGTACCGGATGAAGTACCGCTCGATGACGTCGCGCGCGTTCTCCTGGGAGATGCCCAGGCGCGTGGACAGGCCGTGCGCGGACAGGCCGTACGCGATGCCGAAGTTCACCATCTTCGCCACGCGGCGCTGCTCGCGGTCCACGTCCTTGGGGTCCACGCCAAAGACTTCCGCCGCCGTGCGGCTGTGGATGTCCTCGTCGTTGCGGAAGGCGTCGATGAGGACCGGGTCCTCCGCGATGTGCGCCAGCAGCCGCAGTTCAATCTGCGAGTAGTCCGCGCTCACCAGCTGGTGCCCCGCGTCCGCCACGAAGGCGCGGCGGATTTCGCGCCCCAGCTCCGTGCGGACGGGGATGTTCTGCAGGTTCGGGTCGGACGAGGACAGCCGGCCGGTGGCGGTGGCCGCTTGGTGGTACGTGGTGTGGATGCGCCCGTCCTTCGCGACCAGCGTGGGCAGCGTGTCCAGGTAGGTGCTCTTGAGCTTGGACAGGCCCCGGTACTCGATGAGCGCGCGCGCGAGCACGCTGCCGTGCTCCTCCGCCAGCTTCTCCAGCACCTCCTGGTCCGTGGACGGGCCCGTCTTGCCGCGCTTGAGGATGGGCAGCTTCTGCTCCTCGTAGAGCACCTGCGCCAGCTGCGGGTTGGAGCCCAGGTTGAAGACGTGGCCCGCGGCCTGGTGGCACTCGGCCTCCTTCGCCTTCACCTCCACGTCCACGCGCTCAGAGGTGCGGCCCAGCTCCGTCACGTCCAGCTTCACGCCCTCGCGCTCCATGCGCGCGAGCACGGGCAGCAGCGGCAGCTCCAGCGTGCGCGCCAGCTCCGCGAGCCCGCCCAGCTCCAGCTCCTTCCACAGCTCCGGCGCCATCCTGCGCGCCGCGTCCGCGCGCACCGCGTACGCCGCGGCCACCTCTTCCGGCCCGTGGTCCGCCAGCGGCCGCCCCTTCTTGCCGCCCACGGACGCGGGCAGCGCCGGCAGCTCCGAGCGCAGCCGCTCGCGCGCCAGGTCCGCGAGCGCGTGCTCCCGGCGCGACGGGTTGAGCAGGTAGCTGAGCAGCTCCACGTCGTCGTGCGCGCCCTCCAGCGTCAGCCCTTCGTTGGCCAGCACCAGCGTGAGCGCCTTGAGGTCGTGGCCGCCCTTCTTCACCGCCGCGTCGGAGATGACGTCCTTCATCGCCGCGGTGAAGGCCGCCACCGGCACCTGCGTGGCGCCCAGCTGCTGGTGCCTCAGCGGCACGTAGCGCGTGGTGCCGTCCGGCAGCGCCACGCCCAGGCCCACCAGCGGCGCCGCGAAGGGCATGCCCTCGTAGGCGGGCACCAGGGTGAGGGCCCCGGCCGCCTTCGCCGCGTCCGCCAGCGACTGCAGCTCCGCCTCGGTGGTGACCAGCGTGGTGGTGGTGGCGAGCGGCGCCACGTCCGGCCGGGCCGGGGCCTCCTCCGCGGGCAGGTCACGCAGGAGCGCGAAGAACTCCAGCTCCGTGAACAGGTCCCGCGCGCGCGTGGCGTCCGGCGCGCGGCGGATCAGGTCGTCCAGCTTCACGCCCAGGGGCAGCCCGGTGTTGAAGGTGACGAGCTGCTTGGCGCGCGTCAGGCTCTCACGGTGGGACTCCAGCGCCGCGCGGATCTTCGGCTTCTTCACTTCCTCCACGCGCGCGAGCAGCGTCTCCACGTCGCCGAACTGGTGGAGCAGCTCCACCGCCGTCTTGTCGCCCACGCCGGGCACCTTGGCGACGTTGTCCACCGCGTCGCCCACCAGGGCCAGGAAGTCGCGCACCTGCCCGGGCAGGATGCCCATCTTCTCCTGCACGTCCGCGATGCCCATGCGCTTGTTCTTCGCGGGGTCGAAGAGGGTGATGTCCTCGTCGACGATCTGCATGAAGTCCTTGTCGCTGGTGACGACCAGGACCTGGAAGCCCTCCGCCTTGGCCTGCATCGCCAGCGTGCCAATGACGTCGTCCGCCTCCCAGCCCTCCGCGTCCAGCGAGGGCAGGTTCAGCACGTCCCCCACCTTGCGGATGAGCGGGAACTGGGGCGTCAGGTCCTCCGGCGGCGCCTTGCGGTTCGCCTTGTACGTGGGGTCTATCTTCTGACGCTCCACGCGGCCGGACTTGTCGAACGCCAGCGCCACGTGCGTGGGCTTCAGCTCCTGCAGGGCCTTGAGCACCATGCGGGTGAAGCCCAGCACCGCGTTGGTCGGCACCCCCTTGCTCGTCGTGAGCGGGGGGATGGCGTGGTAGGCGCGGAAGATGAAGCCGGAGGCGTCGAAGAGCGCCAGGCGGCGCTCGGAGCGCGGGGGGCTGGTGTCGGCCATCCCCCGTCCCTAGCGCGCCTACCGCTGTCTGTCCACGAAGCCCCACACCGCGGCGCCGCTCAGCGGCACTTCAGCTCGGCCTTCTTCGCGGCCATCTGCTCGGCGATGCCGTCACCCGGCACGGCATAGTCCTCCACCGCCTGGAAGTCCGAGCAGCTGCCCGCGGCGTTCAACGCGTTCTGCGCCTGCGTGGAGCAGAAGGCCACCACGCGGTTCAGGCTCGTGTTGCCCTTGTAGAAATCGAAGCCCATCTTCCAGATGCGGCAGCCGCGGCGGCGGTCCTCCCGGTCGGCGAAGTGCTTGCCGCGCTGGTAGGCGGCGGTCGCCAGGTCCTGGAACATGTTCTTCCGGTAGAAGGACAGGTGCGACTCCGCCAGCTCCGCCATGATGCGCTTGTCCGTCGCCAGCGCGTCCTTGAACGGCGCCACCGCGCGCTCGGGGTCGTCGTTGGTGATCAAGCTCTGGCCCGTCTTGAAGAGCTGATCCACGTTGGACACGTCGCGGATGAGGTCGTCCGCCAGTTGGTGGAACTGCGCCTGGTCTTCCTTCGAGCGCAGCTTCTGCAGCGTCGCCATTGCCTCGCTGCCGCGGCCGGACCAGTAGTCCATCAGCGCCGCCTGGACGAGCTTCGGGGCGTAGCGCTTGGCGAACATGGCGCGCACCTCGCTGGCCTGATCCACGCCCAGCCCGTCCTCCTGGAGGATGTCCGACACGGGGCACGTCCACGGCGCGGCGTCGCGGTCCACGCGCAAGCGGGCCACCAGGAACTTCACGAACATGGCGTCCTTGGGGCGCCACTCGTTCTTGCGCAGGCTCCCCACCAGGCGGAGCGTCTGACCGATGGGCGGCTCCAGGTCCTCCTTGCTCTGCTTCTGGCACCACACTTCCATGTACTGCTGGCAGCGCTGGACCGCCGGAGCCCACTGCGAGTTGTTCAGGTAGCGGTTGCAGTCGAACTTCGCGCGCTCCACGAACTGCTCGGCCGTCTCCTTCGCCTTGGAGCGGGCGCGGCGGAAGTACTCGCTCTCCTTCGGAATCTTGCGCAGGTACTCCAGGGCGTCCTTCTCGCGGTTGAGCTCGATGGCCTTCTTCGCGGACTCGAAGTTGCCGAAGGCCTCCTTCTCCAGCTTGATGCGCCGCACGAGGGTGTTCGCCTCGGTGTTGATGGGGTCCCTGTCCAGGGCCTGCTCGCACGCCTTTTCGGCGCGCTCCCAGTCCGGAGCCCCCATCTCATTCGAGGCGTAGGAGCGGCACTCGCTGAGGAACTCCTGCACCTGCTGCGCGGGATCCATTGGCGCGGCGGGCCCCGTCTTCTGCGTCTTCTGCGGCGCCCCGACGGAGGACTTCACCACCGCCGCCACCGCCAGCAGCGCCACCACGCCGCCCGCGATCACCAGCAGCTTGCGCTTCTTGTCCGCCTCGGGTGCCGCCCTGCCCCCACGACGGGCCGGCGCCGCGCCCGTGCCCGGACGGCGCGAGGGCGTGTCGGAGGCCTCGTAGGTCATCTCCACCACGCCGAACTGGAGGACGTCCCCGGGCTGCAGGTCGACGAACTCCTCGCCCAGCAATTCGCCGTTGAGCAGGGTGCCGTTGGCGCTGCCCAGGTCGCGCGCGAGCACGCCGGAGCCCTCGCGCTTCACCTCCGCGTGCTTCCGGCTCACGGAGTCGTCATCCAGGATGACCGCCGCCGGGGGCGCCCGGCCCACCAGCAACGTGCCGTGGATGGGATGGGACTTGCCCGCCCACGGCCCCGTCATGCCCTTGAGCACCGGACCCGAAGCCGCGTCACCCGCACGCGAGGGCGTGGAGCGCGCGGGCCGCTTCGCCAGCGCGCCCTCGGGCTTCGCGGCCCCGTTCTGCGTGGCCTTGGCGCGGATACTGGGCATGGCGCGCGTGCCCTTCACGGGCGCGTCCGAGAGCGTCGCGGGATCGCCGGGCGGAGGCGTCGCCGCGCGGCGGCCGCTGGTGCTCCGGGCATTGCCCTTGAGCTTCAGCTCGTAGTCGCCCAGCAGCACCTGCGAGGCAGGCGTCAGCGCCGTGGGCCCCTCGATGCGCTCGCCGTCCACGAAGGTGCCGTTCTGGCTGCCTCCGTCCTCGACGTAGACGGTGCCACCCTCCACGTAGACGCGCGCGTGCTGCCGCGACACGCCGCCTTCCGTGAGGACCAGGTCATTGCCCTGCTGGCGGCCGATCTTCAGCTCGCCCGCGATCTCGTGCTCGTGCTCAGTGCCGTCAGGGTGACGGACGACCAGGGTAGGCATGGGCGCGTCAGTCCTCGCGGAAGATGCTCATGTTCACGGGGATGCCCTTGCGCTGGAGTTCGTCGTAGAACTTCGGGACGAAGCCCGACGCCACGTAGCGTCCGCGCACCTTGTGGTCTTCCGTGAAGCCGTCCTGCTTGTAATAGAAGATGTCCTGCAGGGTCACGATGTCGACCTCCATGCCGGACACCTCGGTGATGAAGCAGATCTTGCGAGAGCCGTCGGAGAAGCGCGTCTGCTGCACGATGAGGTGCACGGCGCTGGCGATCTGCTCGCGGATGGCCTTCACCGGCAGCTCCATGCCGGACATGAGCACCATCGTCTCCAGCCGGGCAATCGCGTCGCGCGGCGTGTTCGCGTGCAGCGTGGTGAGCGAACCGTCGTGGCCGGTGTTCATGGCCTGGAGCATGTCCAGCGTCTCACCGGAGCGGCACTCGCCCACCACGATGCGGTCCGGCCGCATGCGCAGGCAATTCTTCACCAGCTCGCGGATGGTGATGGCGCCCTTGCCTTCCAGGTTGGGCGGGCGGCTCTCCAGCTGCACCCAGTGGTCCTGCGGCAGCTGAAGCTCCGCCGCGTCCTCCACCGTGATGATGCGCTCACCCTCCGGGATGAACGAGCTGATGATGTTCAGCGTCGTCGTCTTCCCGGAGCCCGTGCCGCCGGAGATGACGATGTTGCGCCGGGCCGTCACGCACATCTCCAGGAACTCGGCCATCTGCGCGGTGACCGTCTTGTACTTGATCAGGTCCTGGATCTTCAGCGCGTCCTTCTTGAACTTGCGGATGGTGATGCAGGGGCCCTTGAGCGCCAGCGGCGGGATGATGGCGTTCACGCGGCTGCCGTCCTTGAGGCGCGCGTCCACCAGCGGGCTGGATTCGTCGATGCGGCGGCCAATGGGCGCCACGATGCGCTCGATGACGCCGAGCACCGCCTGGTTGGAGGAGAACGTCTTCTCCGACAGGGTCAGCTTGCCCTTGCGCTCGATGTAGATCTGGTTGGCGTGGTTCACCATGATCTCGCTGATCTCTTCCGACGCGAGGAACGCTTCCAGGGGCCCCAGGCCCAGCGCCTCGTTGATGACGTCGGTGAGCAGCTCCTCCCGGTCCACGTCCCCGGGAAGCTCCTGGTCCGCCTCCATCTGGTCGATGATGTCCCGGATGGCCTTCTCGGTGCGGCGCCAGAGCTCCTCGTCCCCGAGCCGGTCCATGTCCATGCGGCGCAGGTCCAGGTACTCGATGAGCCGGTCGTGGATCTCCTTCTGGAGCCGCGAGTAGCGCTCCAGCCGGGGGTCCACCTTGCGCTTGTTCTTCGCCATGGCCGCGGCCATGGACGCGGGCATGCGGCTGGGAGCGGCAGGGGCGGGCGCGGGCTCCTCCTCTTCGTAGGGCTCCTCTTCGTCGTAGGCCTCTTCCTCGTAGGCCTCCTCGCCCTGCTCCTCGTCGTAGGCCTCTTCCGCGGGCTCTTCCTCCAGCGGCTCCACGTTGAGGATGTAGTCGCCGATGGAGACCTGGTCGGTGGGCTTGAGCACCATGGGACCGGCGATCTTCTTGCCGTTCACGAAGGTGCCGTTCGTGGACTTCATGTCCACGATGATGAAGCGACCGTCCTTTTCGACGATGCGGGAGTGGGTCTTGGAGACGTTCCCCTTGGCGAGCACGATGTCGTTGCCGGCAATCCGGCCGATCGTGATCTCGTTCTTGGGGTACTCCCGCTGCTCCGAACCGCCACCCTTCTCCGTCAGCGTGATGAGAAACATGGGGTGGGATGCTACCAAGCCCTCCTACGACCTCAAAGACTCCTGCGACGCTCGCCCGCCTGCTGCCCGGAAACGGACGGGCCGGCACCCTCCCCCTCTGAAGCAGGGACGGGCCGGCCCGGATCCGACGTGAGGGCGCTGAAGGGCCGTCAGTCGAAGATGTTGAAGTTCACCTCGGAGCGGGCCTGCTTGTAGCGGGTCTTCACGTCCTCGATGATGCTGCGGACCTTGTCCGAGTCCGGGTTCACGATGCGCGGGGTGACGAAGATCACCAGCTCGCGCTTGGTGGAGTCGAACGCGCGGTTCTTGAACAGCTCGCCCACGATGGGGATGTGACCCAGGCCGGGCAGCTTCGCGACGGCCTTCTGCTCGTCGTGGCTGAACACGCCGGACAGCACGATGGTCTCACCGTGGCGCACGGTGACGTTCGTCTTGACCTTGCGGGTGCGGAAGCCGGGGATGGCGGACGAACCACCGAAGGACACGGACACGGAGGTGTCGATTTCGGAGGCCTCGGCCTCCACTTCCGTCTGGATGTTGCCGTTGCGGTCCGCGGTGGGGCGGATGTTCAGGATGACGCCGTAGGGCTTGTACTCCACCGTGAACTGCGTGTTGGTGATGAGGGGGATGGGCACCTCGCCGCCAGCGAGGAACTCCGCCTTCTCACCGCTGGCGCACACCAGCTTGGGCTGCGCCAGCAGGCGGCCGTAACCGTCGTTGGCCTGGAAGCCGATGCTCAGGTCGGAGCCGCCCGTCGCACCCAGCACCAGGTTGGAGATGGCGTCGCCGGAGGGGATGAGCGCCTTGTTCAGCGTCGCGGCGGCGGTCAGCGTGCCGGTGATGTCCGTGGGGTACTTGATGCCGTAGCGGTCGCGGCTGTTGCGGCGGATTTCGACGAACTGGACCTCGGAGAGGATCATCCGCTTGATGCCGACGACGAGCAGGTTCTCCACCTTCTCACCGATGGCCTTGGTGATGAGCTCCGCCTTCTGGAGGTCCTGCTGGCTCTCCACGGAGCCCTCCAGGAAGATGGTCGCGCCCACCACGTTGGCCTGCACGTTCTTCAGGCCCGCCTTCTGGAAGGCCGCGTTCAGGTTCTGGGCGACGAGCTTCTTGGCGTTGGGGGCGATCTTCACGAACGACTTCACGTTCGGGTACAGGCTCACCACCTGCTCGATGCGGTCCGCGTCCTGCGTGGTGTAGGCCTGACCGTCCAGGTAGATGCGGTCGCCCACCATGCGCACGGACACGCCTTCGATTTCACCCAGCAGGCGCTTGATTTCGGAGATGACCTCGTTGGGGTCCTGCTTGCGGACCGTCACCAGGTAGCTGATGCGCTGACCGGAGGACTTCCAGACGAGCAGCGTCGTCTTGCCCTCGGCGTTACCGGTGACGAGCAGCTGGCCGGTGCCGAGCGTCTTCACCTCGGCGATGGACGGATCTCCCAGCGCGACGCGGCTGAGGCCGGGAATGGTGAGCACCTTCTGGGTACCCACCCCCAGGCTGACGGAGCTGCCCTCCTGGGCCAGGGCGGGGGCACTGGCCACCAGGGAGACGAGGGCGCCGAGCGCCAGGGCTTGCGTGAAGCGAGTGAACATCGTGTGAGTCCCCTTCTTGCGTGCGCGCGCCCGGCCTGACGGCGCGCTATCCCAGATGTTGTTGCTGCCACCACATGGCCCAGAAAGTCCCGAGCGCGATGGAGACGCCGTAGGGGATGTGTCGCGCGGGAGCGGGCGAGGTTTCCTCGCGCATCCATTTCATCCGCACCGCCCAGCGACGGGCCACCGCCGCCAGCGTGTCCCAGACGGCCCCCTGCCACAGCAGCGTGACGATGGCTTGCAGCGCGCCCGTCAGCGAGATGAAGGCCGCCGCGGCGAGCACCGTGGGAAAGCCCAGCACGCAGCCCACGCCCGCCATCAGCTTGACGTCACCCCACCCCATGCGCCCGCGCAGCGCACCCGGCACCAGCAGCGCCGCGAGTCCCGCGCCCGCCAGAAGCCCGCTCACCACCCCCGACTCCAGCCCGCCCACCCCTTCGGACACACCGCGCACCCCGAGCCCCAGCACGATGAGCGGATAGGTCACGGCGTTCGGGATGAGCCGGCGCAGCACGTCGGTCACCACCGCAATCACCAGGGCCACTCCCAGAATCGTCCACAGCGCGAGCTGAACAGGTGTCATTCGGCACCTGCTCCCATGGGGAGCAGGCGACCCCCATCAAACAATGGAGGCCCTGAGGCCGTCAATTCCTGAACAAGGCCATCGCACCGTGGGGCCCCGCGTCATGCCGGCATCAGTGGATGACGAGGCGGATCTTCTCGCTGCAGATGAAGTACTCGTCCCCGTCCTCGACCTTGCGGCGCTTGATGCGCTGCTTGTTGAACCAGGTCCCGTTCGAGGAGCCGAGGTCCTCGATGTAGAAGTCGCCGCCGTCGCGGGCGATGACGGCGTGCTCGCGCGACACCTTGCCGGAGTTGATGACGAAGTCGCAGTGCTTGCCGCGGCCGATGACGTAGCGGTCCTTGACGATCTTCTCCTGCTCGCCGGACTCCAAGACGAGATAGAGCGAGGCGCCCTCCTCCTCGTCCGGCTCCTCCATCGGCTCTTCTTCTTCGGCCTCCTCGGGAGGCTCGTCCTGCATGTCGTCGAGCGGCGGCTCCTCCTGCTCCGGCAGGGGCTCCTCCTCGTCCTCGATCATGTCGTCCGCGGAGGGCGGGGGCGGCTCGTTCTTGCCCTTGATGAGCCGCTCCAGCTCCGCGGCCGTCTCCAGGACGCGCTCGGCGACCTCGCGGCGCACCGGATCATTGTCCAGCCCGTTGGAGGACGGGCGCTCCTCCGCGTTGCGCGCGGCGGGACGCGCGGCCGGCGCAGGGGCGAGGACTGGAGGACCGCCCTTGGCAGCGGCGGCCGGCGTTGGCGAGGCGGAGGGACGCGCCGCCGGAGCGGGCGCGGGTGACGGCACCGCCGCCACGGCGGGCTCGCCCTTCGTCTTCACGTCAATGAAGCCGTTGAGACGCGCGAACATGAACAGCGCCTGGTTGATCAGCGCGTCGCGATCCGACCCCATCTGCTGGGCCATCTCTTCGTACGTCTCCCACAGGTGCTCGGCGATGCCGACCTTGCGTGCGGGACGGGAGTTCTGATCGATCATCGGTCTTGGCTCGGGAAATGCTGGACGTGGGGAACGATAGCAGAGCCGGCTGAGCGCGCCCAGTTACTGGAACGCCCGGAGATACGTGAGGTTGTCCAGGTTGTCGGTGATGGACTCCAGGGCCACCTGGAGCACGCCGTCCGCTGAAGGATAGGCGACGTAGGCCAGGCTGGCGCCGTCCACGTCCGTGGCCACCACGGAAGCAGGCAGGGTGTAGACCCCCAGGTTGCTCGACTGACTGGTGTCCACGCCGAAGACGTAGCGGCGGAAGCGCGGCAGCAGCGTCACCACGTAGCGGTCACCCGCCGCCAGCCGGCTCCCCGCCCCGATGGTGGGCGTCAGCGTGAGCGTCAACGGCGCGGGCGCGAAGGTGGTGGGCGACTTGGGCGGCTCCAGGCCCAGGTCGAAGCCGTCCGGGTGGTAGTAGTAGTCCAGGACGCTGGAGACCGTGTACGCCTCGTTGACGTCCAACCGCTGCAGGTACGTGCCGCCGGTCTCCGCGCCGGAATAGAGCACGAAGGGCTTCACGTTCGGGCCCGCGCGCACGGAGAACAGCGGGTACGCCGCGCAGGGCTCCGCCGCGGCGGCGACCGCCGGGTTGGACAGGTCCGGGTAGAGCCGCGTGAGGCCATTGCCCTGGTCCTCCAGGCGCAGGATGGGGATGACCGCCGCGCAGGCGCCCGCGTTGTTCGCCAGGATGATGGAGTCACCGGGAATCACGCCGCGGGCCTCCACCAGGGGCGTCTCGATGAGGAGCGCGGGGTCTTCCTGGGTCAGGTCGCGAGAGAGTCCGACCAGTCCGGGCAGCACGCCCTGGAACACGAAGCGGTACGTCCCGTTGGGCACCGAGCCGTTGCAGAGGAACGCCGTGGCGTTGGTCGTATCCGTCACCTGGGGGCAGCCGGGCTGCTCCACGAGGATGCCCGGGAACTGATCCGCGCGCGCCACCTCGTTGTTGTCACGCAGCTCCGCGGACACCGACGAGTTCAGCGCCTTGCTTTCGGAGTCCCGGTCCAGGTTGAACGCGCGCCGCTCGTCCGCGCGGAACAGGGTGATCCGCCCGTCGGACGACGGCATGATGCCCAGGAGCGGAATGGGGGTGAGGTAGGGCACGTTGTCCGCCCGGAGCTCGCGGACCTCCAGGCCCGAGCGCAGCGTGAGGCCCGTGGGCAGACCCGCGGACGGCCGCAGGGTCAGCATGGGCGCGCCGGTGACGTCGCGGGCGAGCACCGGCGCCGCGGACGGCGCCAGCGGATCCGGACCATTGTCGAGCGCGATGACGCCCTCGCAGTCAGACGAGTTGCACGTCAGCTCATCCAGCACCACGAACACGTAGCGGCCCGCGGGCTCGGTCACCGTGTCCGACACCTTGTAGCTGGGGTGCGTGGTCACGAGCCGCGCCGGGATGTCCACCAGGTCCGCGTAGTTGGGCACCGCGTAGGGCTCCGGCCGCGGCCGCTTGTAGGGGATCTCCACGGAGGCCCCGTCCGCGACGACACGCACCAGCCGGCTGGTGCCGGACACGTTGCGGATGGCGACCACCAGCGAGTCCGCCACGTCGGCCCGCGCGGGCAGCGTGACCATGGACATCACCGTGTCCGCCGGCTTGAGGCAGAAGACGGGCAGCGCGGGAGGCAGCGCGGCGGCGTCGAAGCCCTCCGGGCCGGGCAGGTCCTGGCGCATCACCACCCCGCCGCCGAAGGGGCCGCAGAGCTGCTCGGCGGCCTCCGGGCGCGTCTGGAGCGCGTAGTACAGGACGCTCGGCGCGCCCTCCGCCACCGGGGCGTGCGCGGCGAAGGCGGTGATGAGCTGGCCGGTCGCCAGGCGCGTCACCTCGTTGAGGCGCGCGCGGTCCGCGGCCACCACGGAGATGCCGCGTCCGCCGGAGCTGCGCGCGTAGATGTACGGGCCGGACACGTCCTCGCCCTTGTCGTTGTAGCCCACATCGCGGGTGAGCGAGTCGGGCCGCGCGATGACGGGGATGGCCAACGGCTCCAGCGGGTTCGGCGCGGGGATGAACTCACGCGGCGCGCGCGTCAGGTCCAGCACGCGCAGCTCATCCCGGTCCTGCGAGGTGACGAAGACGAGCTGATTGGAGAGCACCACGTCGTACGTGCCGGACAGACCGGCGGCGCCCGCGGTGCTGGTGGTGTCGGAGCAGGCGAGCGCGAGGCTCGCGCCGCTCAGCAACAGGGCAGCAAGAAAGCCGCGCTTCAAGGTCAGTTCTCCTGGCACACGCTGGTGCCCTGGTTCGGATCGCGCTGCTGCTGGATGCCCAGCTTCGCCACCAGCCGCGCGTCCTGGGGACGCGTCAGGTCGGAGATGTCCACGATGGACACCTGGCTGTCGCCGAAGTTGGTCACGAACAGCCGCGCCGCGTTCGTCCCGGCGGGGTTGTCCACCGTCAGCCCGAAGGCCTGCGACGGGTTGCTGGTCTGGTTGAGTTCGTTGACGAGCGGCACCTGCGCCACGACCTGCCCGAGCGCCTCGTCGTAGAGGGACAACGCGCTGTCGCCGGTGCTCGTCACCGCGATGATGTGGGTGTCCGCGTTGGACGTGCCCGGCGTCCGCGAGATGATCTGCATGTCGCTCACGCCGTCGGGCATGGGCACCGCGGAGACCACGCGGAAGAAGGGCTGGGTGGCTGCGGTGCCCGGCACCGCGTCGTACTCGAAGTCGAGGGTGAGCAGCGTGTCCGGGCCGCGCGCCAGCATGTACAGCCGCTCGCGCACGAGGTTCGGACGCGCCGCCAGCTCCTCCGGCGTCACCGGACGGGGCACCACGCGCGCCGCGCGCGCCTCGCGGATGCGGTACTCCGACTGCAGCGAGGGCTCCAGGATGGTGCCGGGGTCGTTCTTGTCCACCAGCCGCAGCACGAAGTTGCCGCCCACCGTGCCGTTGATGCCGGCCACGAAGTTGCGGCCCGTCACGTAGAGGTAGCCCGCACCCACCGTCACCGAATCCGAGCCGCCGTAGAGGTAGCCCTCGGGAGACAGCGAGATGAAGCCCAGCGTGTCGCGCGTGGGGTTGTCCAGCTTCACCGTGGCCAGGTAGTTCTCGAAGTTGCTGCTGGACTTCGCGGGCGAGTCCGCCGCCTCCGAGTGCGTCACGTACAGGTTGCCGCTCGCCTCATCCACCGTCACGCCGATGGGCGACGGAGCGCGGGGCAGGCCCGCGCGGCCCTCGTCACTGAGGGACGACGGGATGTCGTCGGTGAGCGACAGCGCGCCATTGCGGCAGTCCACGCCGCCCTGCACGCAGGTGAGCACCGGAGCGCCATTGGCCTCCAAGCTCACGTCCACCGCGTTCAGGTTGTTGCCCTCCGCGCGCGAGGGCACGAACAGGCGCGGCAGCCCCGTGGCGGGGTTCACCCACATGCCCAGCTCACCCGCGAAGCTGCGGATCTGCACGAGCGATTCGTCCGCGGAGCTCAGGTCCTCGAAGGCGAGCGCGGGGGCCGGGAGCACGCTGCCCAGGTGGGGCACCATGACAGCCTGCCCGTCCACCTGCGTGCTCAGCGTGTCCAGGTTCAGCGCCACGACCGAGCCGGAGTCGTAGCAGTTGTCGAAGTTGGCGTTCGCAACGAAGAGATAGCCGTTGCTCACGGAGGGCCCGCCCGCCGCCGGAGGGCGCCAGAACGCCACCCCGCTGGGGTACACGAAGCGGGTGGACGGAGGCGGGTTCGGATCGGATTCAATCGAACACGCCCCGAGGAGCAGCAGCGCGGGGGTCAGGAAGTAGAGGCGCATCAGAGGGGGGCGGAGTGTAGGAACGCGGCCCCGCCCCGGGCAACTGAATAGGGTTGCCACTATTCCCGGCCGCCCGCCCGCCGACATCCGCCCCCATCCACGGGGCGTGCGCCGCTCCCCTGGAGGGGGAACGGGCACGCTCCGGCGGTGAAGCGGCGGCCGGGCATCAGGCCGCGGCGAGCTCGGCCTGGATCTTGGAAAAGTCCGCCACCTGGTTGAACAGGGCGCCAATCTCCGTGAGGAACCGGATGCGGTTCTCCCGCAGGTCCTTGTCCTCGGCCATCACCATCACCTTGTCGAAGAAGGTGTCCACGGCGGGCTTCAGGCCGGTGATCTCCTTGAGCGCGCCGGCGAAGTCATCCGCGCGCACATGCTCACCCACCTTGGTGCGCGCCTGGGTGAAGGCGGTGTGGAGGTTCTTCTCCGGCTCGTCGGTGAAGCGCTGCGGGTTGGTCTGCCCGCCGGCCACGTCCTTGCCCTGCTTCTCCACGATGTTGACCACGCGCTTGAACGCCGCCGCCAACGGCTGGAAGTCCGAGTGGCCCACGAGCACGCTCAGGGCCTCCAGGCGCTTCTTCGCCGCCACCAGGTCGTCGAAGCCCACGGCCAGCACCGCCTCTACGACGTCCGTGCGGTGCTGCTCGCCCCACAGCGCCTTGAGGCGGCCGCGGAAGAACTCCAGCACCTGCTCGCGCGGGGCCGCTTCACCCGGCTTGCGCTTCACGCTGGCCAGCTTGGGGGCCAGCAGGCGCAGCGCTTCATCCACCGCGGCGGACAGGCTGAAGCGGTAGCCGCGCCCCAGCACGATGCGGATGATGGACAGGCACGCGCGGCGCAGCGCGAACGGATCCGCCGCGCCGGACGGCGCCTTGCCGATGGCGAAGATGCCGCACAGCGAGTCCAGCCGGTCCGCCAGGCCGATGAGCGCGCCCGCGTCCTGGGACGGCAGCGCGTCCTCGGCGCCGCGGGGCAGGTAGTGCTCGAAGATGGCCAGCGCCACCGCGTCGGGCTCGCCGCCCGCTCTCGCGTACTCACGGCCCATCACGCCCTGGAGCTCCGGGAACTCGCCCACCATGCCGGTGACGAGGTCCGCCTTGGACAGCGTGGCGGCGCGCTCCACCGTGGCCGCCTCCCCTGCCCTGCCCGTCGCCTGGGCCAGCCAGCCCGCAAGCGCGCGGAAGCGCTCCACCTTCTCCAGGTACGTGCCCAACTGGCCCTGCCACACCACGCGGCCCAGCTTCTCCACGCGGTCGGCCAGCGGCGTGCGGCGGTCCTCGTCGAAGAAGAAGCGCCCGTCCGCGAGCCGCGCGCGCAGCACGCGCTCGTAGCCACGCAGCGACAACTGCGCGTCGCGCACCGGCGTGTTGGACACGGCGATGAAGCGCGGCAGGAGCTTCCCCTGCGCGTCCAGCAGCGAGAAGTAGCGCTGGTGGCTCTTCATCTCCTGCACCAGCACCTCCGGCGGCAGGTCCAGGTGGCGCGGGTCGAAGCTGCCCACCACGGGGTTTGGCAGCTCCACCAGGTTCGTCACCTGGTCCACCAGGCCCTCGTCCTCCATGAGCTGCCCGCCGGCTCCCTTCGCCGCGGCGTGCAGCGTCTCCACGAGCGACGCGCGGCGCTTGCCGAGGTCCGCCAGCACGTGCGCCTTCTCCAGCGCGGACTCGTAGTCCGCGGGCGCCTTCAGCGAGATGGGCCCCGGCGCGAGGAAGCGGTGGCCGTAGGTGGTGCGGCCCGCCTTCACGTCGCCCAGCACCACCGGCAGCTCCGTGTCGCCCAGGAGCGCCACCATCCACTGCACGGGGCGCGCGAAGGACGTGTCCACGTCCCCCCAGCGCATGGACTTCTTGAAGTTGATGCCGTGCACCGCGGCGTGCAGCGCATCCAGGAGGATGGCGTTCGCCGGGCGTCCCTTCTCTTCCACGCGCGCCGACACGTACTCGCCCTTGGCCGTCGTCGTGCGGCCGAGCGCGTCCACGGTCAGCTTGAGCCCCTCGGCGAACTTCTCCGCCGCCTTGGTGGGCTTGCCCTGCGCGTCGAAGGCGGCCTTGGCGCTGGGCCCCAGCACCTCCTTCGTGATGTCCTCGCCCGCGTCCGCCACGTCGCGGACCCAGATGGCCAGCCGGCGCGGCGTTCCGAACGTGCGCACCTCGCCGTGCTTCAGGCGGGCGTCGGCCATGCGCTCGGTGAGCACGCGCTTCAGGTCCTCCAGCGCGGGGACGATGAACGACGCCGGGATCTCCTCGGCACCGACCTCCAGCAGCAGATCACGCGCCACGGGCCACCTCCGACTTCTCCTTCTTCTCCACCGGCTTGTTGAGCTGCACCGTCTTCCAGTAGTCGCTGGCGGGCTTGCCCTCCAGCACCGGCGGCTGCTCACCCACGGTCCACGGCGTCTTCATCAGCGGGTAGCCCAGCCGCTCGCGCATCTGGAGATATCCCTCCGCGCACAGGCGCGCGTTGTCACGCACGCGCTTGATGAAATTGGCTCGCTCGGTGACGGAGATGGCGCCGCGCGCGTCCAGCAGGTTGAACGTGTGCGAGCACTTCAGCGCGTAGTCGTACGCGGGCATCGGCAGGTGGCGCTCGATGAGCCGCTTGCACTCCTTCTCGTACGCGTCGAACAGCGTGAAGAGCATCTGCGGGTCGGACTCGTGGAGGGCGTACTTGCTCATCTCCACCTCGTTCGCGTGGAAGACCTCGCGGTACTTCACGCCCTTGACCCACTCGATGTCGAAGACGCTCTCCACGTTCTGGAGGTACCTGGCCAGGCGCTCCAGCCCGTACGTCAGCTCCGCGGCCACGGGGCGGCAGTCGAAGCCGCCGCACTGCTGGAAGTAGGTGAACTGCGTCACCTCCTCGCCATCGCACCACACCTCCCAGCCCAGGCCCCAGGCTCCCAGCGTGGGCGACTCCCAGTCGTCCTCGACGAAGCGGATGTCGTGCTCCAGCGGGTCCAGGCCAACCTTCCGCAGCGACTCCAGGTACAGCTCCTGGACGTTCTTGGGCGCGGGCTTGAGGATGACCTGGAACTGGTGGTGCTGGAACAGGCGGTTCGGGTTCTCACCGAAGCGGCCGTCGGCGGGGCGCCGCGAGGGCTGCACGTAGGCGACGTTCCACGGCTCGGGACCGAGCACGCGCAGGAACGTGTACGGGGCCATCGTGCCCGCGCCGACTTCCGTGTCGTACGACTGGGTGACGATGCATCCCTGGTCGGCCCAGTGCTTCTGGAGCGTGAGGATGAGGTCCTGGAAATACATGATGGCGAGTCCTTCTCGCAGTGCGTCGAAGGCGAAGGCGGAACGCGGCGGACCCTAGTGAGGGGGTCCAGGAGCGTCAAGGACGGCGGTCAGTTCGAGTAGGCCGGGAGGTCGGCCAGTCGAATCTGCAGCTTCGTCACTTCGCCGGGACGGATGGGAGCGGACAACAGCTTGCTCGTACCGCCGGGGTCTTGCGGGTCCACCACGCGCAACCGGTACGTCCCGATGGGCAGGGGGAACTTGATCAACGGGGACGTGCCCAGCTGCGTGGCGCCGTCGAACACCGCCGCGTTCTTCGGCACGGTGTAGAGCGTCAGCCACCCCAGGCCCGCCTTCGCCGCGCCCTTCGAGGTGGTCGTGTCGAGCACCTCCGGGTTCTCCACCTGGGTGACGGTGGTGACGGGCTCCGGAGGCCGCTCCGAGGGCTCGGGCTTCGCGGGGCGCGGTTCCACCTTGGCCACCGCGGGCGGCGCGTCCGTCGTGGCGGCCGGCTTCGTCTTGCGTGCCCCCTTGCCGGCGGGGGCCTTCTTCGTGTCGGCGGCGGTCGCTGCCACCACCGGCTCGGGCGTGGGCGGAGCCTCCACCGGCGCCTGCTCGGGCTCGGGCTCGGGGGTCGTCTTCTGGACGAAGCCCGGCGGAGGACCGGAGGGCTTCGGCGGCCACTGCCCGTTCGCGGCGGGGTCCACGGGCGGAGCCGGATCCAGCTCCGCCTTCACCCACTGCTTCGCGGAGTCGAACGCCGGCATGAACACGCGGCGCACGGGTTCGAGCGTCGCCATGTAGGCCACGCCGCCCAGGATGAGGAGCAGGAACAACCGCATGCCCCAGCCGGAGCCCTCGCGAGCGGGCGGGGCAACGGAGGGCGCTTCAACGGACTCCGCTTCCTCCACCTGGCGTGAGGGCCGCGAGGTGCCGCGCACCGGACGGGCCTTGAAGCGCTGGGTCTGGAGCTCGCTGGGCGGATCCATCAGCCCGTCGGACTCGGCCGCGTCGCGAGCCTCGGAGGGCTCGGGCCGCGCGCTGGGACGGGCCCTCGAGGGCCGCACGGCGTCAGCAGGAGGACGGATGACCCGCGGAATGGGCGTCCCGTCAGGCCCCGAGGGCCGCTGTGCGCGCGGCGTCACGGCGGGCGTGCTGAGGCGAGAGGCGCGGGCCTCCACGGCTTCATTGGCGGGACGCGGGGTGGCGCGGGGCGCGGGCGCCGTGGGCTCGGCCGCGGTGCGACGGACAGGCGTGGGCTTGAAGGACGCCGCGACGTCCGCGGGCGGGGCCTCCGCGTGCGGCGACTTCACCTGCGCGGTGGCGGCGGAGGCGGCCTGCTCACTGCCCTCCTCCACCTGGAGCGCACCGGCGGCTTCGCTGACGCGGGCGTCCTCGGCGCGGCTGGCCAGTTCCAGGAGCGTGCGCGTCTTCTGGCGCTTCTCCTCGAAGAGTTCGCCCATGACGGCGGTCATCTGGTCTTCGTCGAACAGCTCGGAGCCCAGCGTGGCCTCGATGGCGCGCGCCATCTCCCGGCAGGTGCCGAAGCGCTGGGTGGCATCGCGCGACAGCGCCTTGAGCACCACGGCTTCCAGCGCCTCCGGCACGGCCGCGTTGAGCGAGCGCGGCGCGGGGATGTCCCCGTCCACGATCTGCATCATCACGGCGGCTTCGCCGGGGGCGTTGAACAGGCGCTGTCCCGCCAGCAGCTCGTGGAGCATCACGCCCGTGGAGAACTGGTCGCTGCGGCCATCCAGGTCCTTGTTGCGCACCTGCTCCGGGGACATGTACCCGCTGGTCCCCTTCACGGTGCCCACCTGCGTGCGGCCCAGCTTGCCGCGCGCCTTGGCGATGCCGAAGTCGATCACCTTCACGACGCCGTCGTAGGTGAGCATCACGTTCTTCGGGGACACGTCGCGGTGCACCACCGCCACCGGGCGGCCCGACGGATCCATGAAGTGGTGGGCGTAGTGCAGGCCCAGGCACGTGTCGCGAATCACGCGCGCGCTGAAGCCCAGCGGCAGCGCGTACTTGCGCCGCTCCGCCATCTTCACCACCTGCTCCAGGTTCTGGCCGGGCAGGAACTCCATGGCGAGGTACAGCTCGCCGTCCTCCTCACCCAGGTCGAACACCTGTCCGATGTTCGCGTGCGAGAAGGCCGCGGTGATGCGCGCCTCGTCGAGGAACATCTTGACGAACTGGTCGTCCTTCTTGATGTCGGGGAGGATCTGCTTCACCGCCACGAACTTGCGGAAGCCACCGGGGCCGGAGGTGTACGCGAGGAACAGCTCCGCCATCCCGCCCATCGAGAGTCGGGTGAGGATCTCGTACTTTCCAATGCGCCGCCCCCGGTCGGGATCGTCTCCGGCGACTCCCTGCGTGCTCATGCGGGGGCGGATGTTACCCGCCGAACCCTCCCAGGTCGATGACCGTCTTTCCAGACGGTCCCCCCGGGCTTCGGAGCCCGGTGAAAGCGGATTAGGCGCCGAACCGCCACCGCCGCACGTCGAGCATCCAGGCCTCGAGCGCGGCCACGGCCGCCGGTTGTGGCTCCAGAGGCAACAAGGAGGCCGCGTCCGCCGCGTCGAGCACCGCGAAGGCGCGCGTCACCTCCCGCTGCCACGCTTCGCTGAGCGCGTCGGTCAGCTCGATGCGCTCACCGCTCCGCTTGCGCTCCACCAGCGTGCGGGCTTCGCCAAAGCCATACGGTTCCAGCAGGACGGTGACGTCCGTCTCCACTTCGCCCGTGCGCAGCGCATGCGTCCCGGTGAGCGCGGTGCGCAGCACGTACAGCAACTTCTTCACGGAGCGGAATCCGCTCTTCTCCCACTCGCGCAACTGCCCCTGCGCGAAGCCGCGGTAGTGCCGGTGGATGCGCCGCGACAGCACGGCCCGCACCAGCGGCCGCAGCGCCTCCAGCTCCGGCAGGGCCCGCACGGTGATGGCCCCCAGCACCCGCTCGAGGTAGTTGCCGTTGCCCTGGAGGATGCCCAGCAGCACGGGCTGCAGCTCGTTGGACGAGTAGTCCACCTCCACGCCCTCCAGCACCTCCAGCCGCTCCGCCGGCACGTGCCGGGGCTGGAGGCCGAGGAGCGCGGCGGTGGGCGCGATGTGGATGGCCTTGAGGTCCAGGTCGCTGTCATGCGACGGGAAGCCGTACGCATGCGCGCCGGACAGCGAGATGACCAGGTGCTCGCGCTGGAGGGACTCCGCGTCCAGCACGCGGTCCGCCATGCGCTCCTGATGCTCCGTCACCCTGCCCTTCATTCCGTCCCTCCTTCCAGCGCCGGAGCCTCCGGCGCGTCACGGCCCAGCGGTCCGGGCGCCTTCAAGACCCAGCGCCGCGCCACCTCGTCCCCCACGCGCCGCAGCAGCCGGTCCGCGCGGGCGTAGTCCGGATGCTCCGGCAGCCGGCTCTCGCGGTGCGCGGCCTCCAACGCCGGAGCCATCGCCTCGGCGTCGCGCAGCACGTCCTCCAGTGGCACCTGTCCACCCTTGATGTCGAGCAGCCGCGCCTTCAACGCCCCCGTCGCCTCGAAGGAGGGCACACCGTCGCGCAGCCAGCCGGTCGCCAGCGCCACCAGCCGCAGCAGGTTGTAGGCGTTCTTCGGCCGCAGCTCCCGGGCGGACGGAGGACGCTGACCGCCGCCGCGCGCGTACGCAGTGAGCGCCGCGAAGTCGTTCGACGCGAGCAGCCCCTGGTCCCAGAGCGAGCGGTAGAGCTGCTTGACGTACGTCTTCGCCGCGAGCACCGCGTCCTCGGGCGTGGGCGCGGCACGAGGCGACACGGCGGACAGGCGGCGGGCCACTTCGTCCAGGTCCGGAGTGGGCTCCTCGCACAGCCACGCGAGGAGCAGGTCGCGGTGCTCGGCCAGCCGCTGGCTGCGGGTGAGCTTGTCGAGCTGGCTCATGGCGTAGCGCCCGAAGCTGCCGAAGATGGCCTTGGAGACGAACGCCTCGCGAGCCTCCAGCACCCACGTGCCCAGCTCGTCCACCGCCGTCGCGCCGGGGACGAAGAGGGTCTCCAGCGTGTTCGGATCCGCGCGCAGCGCCTGCTCCACCGTCTTGCGGACCTCCCAGTACGTGGTGCTGCCATCCGCGCTCACCAGGTCCTGCGGCGGCTGCCCCAGGCCGAGCTTCCACGGAAGCGGCAGCGCGAACACACCGCGCACGTCCACGTCGGAGCGCTCATCCGCGAGCCCCCACGCATGACTGCCCACGCGCGTCTCCAGCACCACGCACGGCCGCAGCGCGCCCCAGGCCGCCTCGCGCCGCTGGGCGAACTGCACCTGTCCCGCGCGCCGGGGTACCAGCTCGTCGCGCGCGAACCACACCTCCCCCACGCCGACGATCTGCACGTCGAAGCCGCCGTCATGCGCGCGCACCACGCGGCCCACCACGCCCTGGGGGATGCGGCGTCCCCCGGACGCCACACGCTCCACGCGGGTCGTGACCTCGGTGCCATGCGGCAGGGGCACCGACAGCCGGTCGATCTGCTCCAGCCCCCGGACACGCGCCGGAGCGGAGGATGCATTCTCGCGGGTGTCGCTCATCGGTCCCTCCTGGATGGGATGGTGGGCCACGCAGGACGCAGCGAAGCACACGAGCCTGACCCGGCGCGGTGCTTCCCGTCAGCGCGCGCTGCGTCGCATGGTGGGCCGAGCAGGCAGCAGCCCCTCCACTTCGGATGCCAGGGGGAGCGCCGACACCGCCCCCAGCCTTGTCACCACCCGGGCCCCCACGCCCGCCGCGAAGGTCATCAGCGCGACCAGCTCCTCGCGGGTCGCCTCCTCCAGCGAGCGCGCGTCGCCGTACCAGCGCACCAGGCCGCTCAACATGGCGGACACGAAGCCGTCACCCGCGCCTGTCGTGTCCACCACCGTCACCTGGGGCGCGGGAACGGAGAGGACCTCGCCCCGCCAGAGGAACACCGCGCCGCGAGGGCCCAGCGTCACCACGGGCAGCCGCACGCCCTGCGCGGCCAGGACGTGCAGGGCCGCCTCGGGCGAGTGCTCGCCGGTCGCGAAGTGGATCTCCTCCTCGGACAGCTTCACCACGGTGCACAGCGGGAGCATGCGCCCCAGGAGGGCTCGCAGCTCCTCGGGCTGGGTCCACATGTGCAGCCGCAGGTTCGGATCACAGCTCACCAGCATCCCGGCCTCACGCGCCAGGGTGAGCATGCGCACCATGGCCTCGCGCGCCTCCGGCAGGAGCAGGGAGTTGGAGCCGCAGTGCAGCGCCTTCGCGCTGAGCACGAAGCCAGCGTCCACGTCGGAGTCGTCCAGCAGGAACTCCGCGGACCGGGTCCGGAAGTACGTGAAGCTGCGCTCGCCATGCGCGTCCAGCGAGACGAACAACAGGCCCGTGCGCGCGTGGTCCACCTGGCGCAGGCGGCTTACGTCCACGCCGTCCGCCGCCAGCCGGTCG
This sequence comes from Corallococcus sp. CA049B, assembly GCF_003611685.1. Lineage (NCBI taxonomy): Bacteria > Pseudomonadati > Myxococcota > Myxococcia > Myxococcales > Myxococcaceae > Corallococcus > Corallococcus sp. CA049B. The sequence goes on from NZ_RAWC01000065.1 coordinate 22,343, forward strand.
CGAAGAAAGTGGCCGAACTCGTCGGAGCCCACCACGCCCACCATCGCCGAGCGCAGGCCCAACCGCGAGAGCCCCACGGAGACGTTGGCCGGCGAGCCCCCCGGCGATGGCTTCCAGGCCTCCACGTCCCGCACGCGGGTGGCGCCGCCGGCCACGGGAAGGAAGTCCACCAGCGTTTCGCCGACACACACCACGTCCAGCGGCCCGGCTTCGTGCATGACAGCTCCCCCTGGGGACCGCGTGCTGCCCGTCAGTCCAGGCCCACCTGCGCCATGAAGTCCACGCTCTTGAGCTTGCGGCCCACGTGGTGCGCGATGAAGACGTTGAGCAGGCCCCGAGCCCGCGCACGGAGGTCCGCGGGCAGCGGCGTGCGCTGGCCTTCCTGAAGCGAGCGCAGCCCGGTCAGCAGCGCCACCGGCACCGGCACCGAGTCACGCGCGCGTCCGCCACACGGCTCGCACACCGCGCCACCGTGGCCCTGGTCGAACCGGGGCCGCTCGCCGGGCAGACCGCCGCACAGCGAGCAGGAGTCGAAGCGCGGCATCAAGCCCGCCTGCGCCAGCGCCGCCAGCTCGAACGCGAGCAGCGACGTGGGCCCGGCCTCCTTCGCGTCCAGCCGGTGCAGGTAGCCCTCCACCAGCTCGAACAGCTCCGGGTGCGGTTCATGTTCGCGCGTGAGCTCGCGGCACAGCTCCACCGCGTACAGCGCCCGGGCGATGAGCGACAGGTCCTCGCGCGCGGCGTAGAAGCCCGTGACGATGTCCGCTGAATCAATGCGCACCGTGCTGCCGCGCGTCTCCACGAGCTGCACGCGCAGCCGCATGAACGGCTCCAGCGCCCCCGCGAACCGGCGCTTGCTCTTGCGCGCGCCCGCGGCGAACGCGGTCAGCTTGCCGTGCTCACGCGTGAGCAGCGTCACCAGCCGGTCGGACTCACCATAGTCGACCGTGGACAGCACGAACGCGTCGTCGGCGTACCGCTCCATGATCCCTCTTCAACGCGCCGCGGGGGGCGGAAGCTTCCCGGACAGCACCAGGAACAGCCCCGCGCCCAGGAGCAGGACCGCCAGCAGCACGGCCAGGATGACGTACGCCCGCTTGCGCCGCGCCTTCTCGAGCTGCGCCGGCGAAGGCGCGGGCACCGCCCGGTCCACCTCCTCGTAGCGCAGCGCCGCTTCCTCCGGCGACAGGCCAATGACCTGCGCGTACGCGCGGATGTAGTTCAGCACGAACACGCGCTCGGGCAGCCGCTCCACCTGCCCCGCCTCCAGCGCCGCGACGAGGCTGGGGGGAATCTTCGTCTCCCGGGAGACGTCCTCGCGCGACAGGCCGCGAAGCTCGCGCTGCTGGCTGAGGTATTTGCCGAAGTCGACGTGATCCACGGTCTTTCGGGGCCCCCGCGGCTAGAGGTGGTCCAGCAGTGAGCGGCAGTCGTCCTTGAGCACCTGCTCGTTGGGCTGGGCCTTGGCCTCGCAGCCCGCGAACGCCTTCTTCGCCTCCTCCACCCGCCCGAGCTTCGCCTGGCACACGCCTTCGCGGCGATACGCATCCGCCACGTCCGGGCACTTCTCACGGTAGTTCCCGAACTGCCGGCACGCCTCCTCCGTCTTGCCCGTCTCGTCGTAGATGATGCCCAGGTTCTTGTAGCCCAGGCAGAAGTCCGGGTTGGTGGTGACGGCGGACTTGATGTTCTGCAGCGCGTTCGCCGTGTCGCCCTTCTTGTAGAGCGCCCAGCCCAGGTTCCCCTGCGCGGAGTAGCCGTGGCGGTACTGCATGTCGTTGAGCGACTCTTCGTACAGCTTGATGGCCTCGTCGTAGCGGCCCTGATCCAGGCGCAGGTTGCCCAGGTTGGTGCGCGCGTCGGAGAAGGACGGCCGCAGCTGCAGCGCCTTCTCGTAGTGGGACGACGCCTCGTCGAGCCGCCGGAAGGACAGGTGCAGCAGCACGCCCACCGCGTTGTGGGCCTCCGGGTTGCCCGGGTTCTGCTCCAGCGCCTTCTGGTACTCCTGGAGCGCGTCCTGCACGTGGCCGTGCTGCTGTGCCTGGATGCCCAGGTCGTAGTGGATCTCCGAGCTCTGGCGCTCCTTCTCCGTGGGGACGTGCGCACAGCCCGCCGACGCGAGCGCGAACGCGAGGAAGCAGGAGGAAGTGATGCGGGACATGGGTGCCAATCCAGGGTGGAGGGTCAGAACGCGGCCAGGAAGCGGCCCAGGGTGGTGGCGACGTTGCGCTTCTCTTCGGCGCGGGCCTTCACGGCGGGCACGAGCGTGGGCTCCCGGAAGAACACGGGCAGCGTCTTCAGCCACTCGTCCTGCTGCGCGGGGGCCGCGGCGCGCCAGTTCGCGTTGTCCATCATGAAGCCCAGCGACTCCACGAACGCGAGCGCGTCGTCCTCGTCCTCGCGCAGCTCCTCCGCGGACTGGATGCGCCGGCCGGACACGTACACCGCGCAGTCCCCCGCCTCCACGAGGTACAGGTACACGAAGACGCCCGCGCCCTGCCCGCCGCGCAGCCCCACCACGAAGGCCTGCGCGGGCCCGGCCTGCTTGCCGGGAATGGCCACGTGCGGCGTGTTGAGGGCCAGGTGCAGCGCGAGCACCTGGTCGCGGTTGGCGGGAAGGCCCCGGTAGCGCTCGTCGATGGTGAACACCGTCGTCTCCCTTCCCGCGCACCCTAACGGGTGGTGAGCGTGAACTCCTCGGTCGCGTCCTGCATGTCCGCAGCCGTCTTCTGGAAGCGGATGAGGGGCGTGTCAATCATCACGTTGCCGCCGCCCTCGTTCCCCTCGCCGATGATCACCTTGAAGACGTTCCCGGGCGACGTGCTGCGGCGGCTGCCCGTGCTCTGCTTGCGGGCAATCAGCGTCACCGCGTTCGCGCCGGGACGCAACTGGCTGGTGATGTCCACCACCACCTGGTCCTCGTTGTTGCGCAGACGGCGCAGCCAGCGCGAGTTCACGTACACGTCGATGTCGAAGTCCGTCATGCCCGGCGTCGTCTGCTCCGTCACCAGCCAGTAGCGCTGGGAGATGCGTCCCGGCACGGCCGGGGAAGCCGCGGGAGCGGCCGGCGCGGGGGCCTGCGCGACGACACCCGCGTCCACCGGCGCGGCTGCCGGAGGCGCGGCTGCCGGAGGCGTGGCGGTGGAGGGTGTCGCGGGCGTGGGCGTCACGTTCGTCACGCGGGCGGCGTACCCCGGCGCGTCGATGTGGACGTTCCCCTCCGCGTCGATGCGGACGGTGGCCTTCTCGAAGCGCGTGTTCGTCACTCCGTCGATCTTCACGCCGTTCAGGAAGACCGAGCCGGCCAGGGCCAGCATGGGGACGAGCGAGGCCGCGACGGTGATGGCAATGCGGGCGGACGGACGGGGCATGGGGGCATTCCTCCTCAGGAATCCTCAACAGTCCCGGGAGCTTGCGAACGACTTAGCGCACCCGGGGGAGCGGGACAAGGCGGTGACGGCCCTCCTTGGAGCGCTCCGCCGCCCCGAACATTCACCCGGGGGCCCGTCTTCCAGTCCAGCCGCGAACGCCGTCAGGGCGTCGCGGTCGGCGTCTCGTCGGGCGCTGGTGGCGGCAGCTCACGCTGCGCGAGCGCCCAGTCCCCGCCCAGGCCGTGGCCCTCGCGGAAGCGGCGGAAATCGCGCCGCACGGCCCGGGGGTAGCGGCGGAACTTCTCCAGCTCCCCTGCCTTCATGGCGTCCCGGATGCGCGTGGGGCCGGCGTTGTAGGCCATCAGCGCCAGGTCCAGGTCGCCGCCGAAGCGGCCCTGCAGGTTGCGCAGGTAGCGGATGCCCAGGCGCACGCAGACGGCGGGATCCGCCACCACCTCCTCGCGCGACAGCCGCAGGCCTTCCTTCTCCGCCAGGAAGTGCAGCGTGCTGGGCTTGATCTGCATCAGGCCCCGGGCGCCCTTCTCGGAGACGGACTCCTCCTCGAAGTCGGACTCCACGTCGATGAGGGCCAGCACCAGCAGCGGGTCATACCCCGTGCGGCGCGACTCCTCGTCGATGGCCTGCCCCAGCCGCCGGCGCAGCGTGAGCCCCAGGTCCGGGGCGCGCTTGGCCAGCACGGCGTCGATGAGGGCCGCCTCCTCGGAGACGACCTCCTGCGCCACCACCTCGGGGACCATGGGCTGGGGGGCGGACTCCTCCAGGAGGGGCACCACCCGAGCGGACACCACGAGCGCCACGCCCGCGAGCAGCGGGAGCCGGGAGCACCCGCTGCTCAGGGCATGCAGCCCCGCGAAGAACCGCGTTCCCAACGACCTGCCGCCCGAGGCGGCGGGTCCTCTCACTTCCGGTGCTCCAGGGCCTGGATGCGTTCGTTCAGGCGCTCCAGGCGGGCACCGAACGCCTGCAGCTCCTCGCGGCGCGGCAGCTTCAGGAGGGTCAGGGCCGTGCGGACCCGCTCCTCCACGTTGTGCTCCAGGTCCTTGCGGTGCCCCGTCAGCCGCTCCGCGAACTCACGGGCCTGGCGCTTCACCTCGTCCTGGCTCCAGCCCGCGACGGACGCCACGCGCTGCACGGCGCGGGAAGCCTCCTCCTCCGCCGTGTTCACCGCCAGGAGCGCCTGGCTCCAGATCCGCTCGAATGCCTCCGCCACGGAGGTCTTCTCTCGGGGGGCCTCGGTGTTGTTGTCCATGAAGTCGCTCCGGGAGTTACCCCGGGCCCTTCCCGTGGAAGGACCCTGGGCATTCAAAGGGGTTTGCGACCTAAGCACACCCCATGGGTGATGGAAACGCTGCTCAGGCCCGCGGAGAAGACGCCGCGCCGCCCGAATTCTTGGTCGACGGGTGGGCACGACGGGTGGGCTTCAGGAGCACATCCAGCTTCTTCGAAAGGCGGTTCAGCTCCCGGGTGATCTGCTCCACCTGGGACTGGCTGGCAACTCCCACCGCCTCCACGACCTTCGTCTGGAGCCCATCCAACCGCTTGCGCAGCTCTACGCCCGCGGCGTCCACCTTCTTGCTCAGCTCCTGCACGCGAGGGTCGGCGCGCAGCTCACCGGCCTGCACCTTCGTCCACAGCTCCTGGACCTCCTTCGCCGCCACCTGGCCCCGCGTCTCCAGCGCACGGAAGGCCTTGTTCGCCTCCCCTTCCAGGCCCTGGAACCGCTTCTGCGCCTCGGAGAACCGCCCCTTCAGGAAGGCCTCCACGTTCTGCGTCACGCCCGCCTTCGCGTCAGCCTTCTCAGTCGTCGTCGCCATGTCGCGCTCCCCCCCGGGTGTTCCGGGTCTCACAACGTGATGCGTCAAAATAACGCACCGCGACATACTGTCAAGCAAACAGGAAGCGGAGTGTGCAAAACGAGAAAGCCGCCGCCCCGGCATGACACCAGGACGGCGGCTGACTCAGGAAGCGTCAGGGACGCTTCTTACGCAAGCACTAGGCGACGTCAGTGGACCGGGTGTCCGGCCGCGACGGCGGAGGGGCCAGCGGGCCGGTGTCGCCGTGGGTGGCGGCCAGGGCGGCCTCCATCTCGTTGACCTCGTCCGTGGGGCTCTCCACCTCGATGTCGAGGTGCTTGTAGTTCGGCAGGCCCGTGCCGGCGGGGATGAGCCGGCCCATGATGACGTTCTCCTTGAGGCCGCGCAGGTAGTCCACCTTGCCGTTGATGGCGGCCTCGGTGAGCACCTTCGTGGTCTCCTGGAACGACGCCGAGGAGATGAACGACTCGGTGGAGAGCGACGCCTTGGTGATGCCGAGCAGCAGGGGCTCGCCCACGGCCGGGCGCTTCCCTTCGGACATGACCTTCTCGTTCTCCTCCTCGAACACCCACTTCTCGACCTGCTCGTCGACCAGGAAGTTGGTGTCGCCCACGTCGGTGACGCGCACCCGGCGCAGCATCTGCCGGACGATCGTCTCGATGTGCTTGTCGTTGATCTTCACGCCCTGCAGTCGGTAGACCTCCTGCACTTCGTCCACCAGGTAGCGAGCGAGTTCCTTCTCGCCCAGCACCTTGAGGATGTCGTGCGGGTTGGCCGCGCCGTCCATCATCGCCTCGCCGGCCTTCACGCGGTCGCCGGAGTGGACGTTGATGCTCTTGCCCTTGGAGATCAGGTACTCCTTGGCCAAGTCCGCGCGCTGCTCGCCGCTCACCTCGGGGGTGATGATGAGCTTGCGCTTGCCCTTGGTGTCCTTGCCGAAGGACACCACGCCGTCGATCTCCGCGATCGCCGCCGCGTCCTTGGGCTTGCGCGCCTCGAAGAGCTCGGCCACGCGGGGCAGACCGCCCGTGATGTCCTTGGTCTTCGTCGTCTCGCGCGGCACCTTGGCGATGACTTCACCCGCGGAGATCTCATCCTGGTCGTTGACCGTGATGATCGCGCCCTGGGGCAGGAAGTAGCTCGCCTGGTTCTTGGAGGACGGCAGGTCCTTCACGTTGCCGGCCGCGTCGCGGATGGTGACGCGCGGACGCGCCTCCGGGTCCTTGGACTCGATGACCGTCTTGCGCGACAGGCCCGTGACCTCGTCGAGCGTCTCGGACATCGTCACGCCTTCGATGATGTCCTCGTAGCGCACGACACCGCCCACTTCCGTGAGCAGGGGAATCGCGAACGGGTCCCACTCGGCCACCAGCACGCCCGGCTCCAGCTTCTGGCCTTCCTTCACCAGGATGCGGGCGCCGTAGATGATCTGGTAGCGCTCACGCTCGCGGCCGGACTCGTCGACGATGACGATCTCGCCGTTGCGGTTCATGGCCACCAGCGTGCCGTCCGCCTTCTGCACCGTGTTCAGGCCCGCGAACTTCACGGAACCCGCGTAGCGGTTCTCCAGGCTGGACTGCTCCGCGCGACGGGTCGCCGCGCCACCGATGTGGAAGGTGCGCATGGTCAGCTGCGTACCCGGCTCACCGATGGACTGCGCCGCGATGACGCCCACGGCCTCGCCCACGGACACCTTGCGGCCACGCGCCAGGTCACGGCCGTAGCACTCCACGCAGATGCCGCGCTTGGCCTGGCAGGTGAGCACCGAGCGGATCTTCACCTTGTCCAGACCGCTGTTCTCGATGCGGCGGACGCGCTCCTCGTCGATCTCCTCGTTGGCGCGCACCAGCACCTCGCCCGTCACCGGGTCGAGGATGTCGTCCAGGGCCACGCGGCCCAGGATGCGCTCACCCAGCGGCTCGATGATCTCGCCGCCCTCGACCAGGGCGCCGATGAACAGACCGTCCATGGTGCCGCAGTCGTACTCGTTGATGATGGCGTCCTGCGCCACGTCCACGAGACGGCGGGTGAGGTAACCGGAGTTGGCCGTCTTGAGCGCCGTGTCCGCCAGGCCCTTGCGGGCGCCGTGCGTGGAGATGAAGTACTGGAGCACGGAGAGGCCTTCACGGAAGTTGGCCGTGATGGGCGTCTCGATGATTTCGCCGGAGGGCTTCGCCATCAGGCCGCGCATACCCGCCAGCTGGCGGATCTGCTGGGCGCTGCCGCGGGCGCCGGAGTCGGCCATGATGTAGATGGGGTTGAACGACGGCTGCTTGCGCGTCACGCGCTTGCCGTCGACGTCCCCGGAAGCCTCGTCCTGGGAGATCTGCTGCATCATCTCCTGGGCGACCTTCTCGGTGATCTCCGCCCAGATATCGATGACCTTGTTGTAGCGCTCACCGTCGGTGATGAGGCCTTCCAGGTACTGGTTCTCGATCTCCGCCACTTCCTTGCGCGCGTAGTCCAGGAACTCCTGCTTCTTCGCAGGGATGATCATGTCCTTGAGCGCGATGGAGATACCGGCGCGGGTCGCGTGGAAGTAGCCCGCGCTGCGGACGCGGTCCGCCAGCAGCACCGTCTCCTTCTCGCCCGTGAGGCGGTAGCAGAGGTCGATGAGGTTACCGAGCGACTTCTTGTCGAGCACCTTGTTGATGGCGTCGAAGCCCACGCGGCGCGGAACGACTTCCCACAGCAGCACGCGGCCGACCGTGGTCTCCTTGCGCTTGCCGTCGATGCGGCACACCACCTTGGCCTGCAGGTGGACCTCGCCGTGGTCGTACGCGGCGCGCACCTCGTCCGGCGACGCGAACACGCGGCCTTCGCCGTTGGCGAACTCGCGGGCGCGCGTCATGTAGTAGATGCCGAGCACCATGTCCTGCGTCGGGACGATGATGGGCTTGCCGTTCGCGGGGCTGAGGATGTTGTTCGTCGACATCATCAGCACGCGCGCTTCCATCTGGGCCTCGATGGACAGCGGCACGTGCACGGCCATCTGGTCGCCGTCGAAGTCCGCGTTGAACGCGGCGCAGACCAGCGGGTGCAGCTGGATGGCCTTGCCTTCGATGAGCACGGGCTCGAAGGCCTGCATGCCCAGGCGGTGCAGCGTGGGGGCGCGGTTTAGGAGCACCGGGTGCTCGCGGATCACGTCCTCGAGGATGTCCCAGACCTCCGGACGCTCCTTCTCCACCATCTTCTTCGCGGACTTGATGGTGGTGACGTAGCCCTTCTCTTCGAGCTTGTTGTAGATGAACGGCTTGAAGAGCTCGAGCGCCATGATCTTCGGCAGGCCGCACTGGTGCAGGCGCAGCTCGGGACCGACGACGATGACGGAGCGGCCCGAGTAGTCCACGCGCTTGCCGAGCAGGTTCTGGCGGAACCGGCCCTGCTTGCCCTTGAGCATGTCGGACAGCGACTTCAGCGGCCGCTTGTTCGGGCCGGTGATGGTCTTGCCGCGGCGGCCGTTGTCGAACAGCGCGTCCACGGCCTCCTGGAGCATCCGCTTCTCGTTGCGGATGATGATGTCCGGCGCGTTCAGCTCCTGGAGCCGCTTGAGGCGGTTGTTCCGGTTGATGACGCGGCGGTACAGGTCGTTGAGGTCGGAGGTCGCGAAGCGACCGCCGTCCAGGGGCACCAGCGGACGCAGGTCGGGCGGGATGACCGGGATGACGTCCAGCATCATCCACTCCGGCTTGTTGCCGGAGACGCGGAACGCCTCCGCCACCTTCAGGCGCTTGGCGTACTTCTTCCGCTTCGCCTCGCTGGTGGTCTCGCGCATGTCCTTGCGCAGTTCCTCGGACAGCTTCTCCACGTCCAGGGACTTGAGCATCTCGCGGACGGCCTCGCCGCCCATGCCCGCGCTGAACGAGTCCTCACCGTGCTCCTGGAAGAGCCGGTGCATCTTCTCCTCGGAGATCAGCTCGCCCCGCTGGAGCGGCGTCGCCTTGGGGTCGATGACCATGTAGCTCTCGCAGTACAGCACCTTCTCCATCTCCTTGAGGGTGATGTCGAGCAGGTTGCCGATGCGGCTGGGCAGCGACTTGAGGAACCAGATGTGGGCCACGGGCGTGGCCAGCGTGATGTGGCCCAGGCGCTCACGGCGCACCTTGGACTGGATGACCTCCACGCCGCACTTCTCGCACACGACGCCACGGTGCTTCATGCGCTTGTACTTGCCGCAGTTGCACTCGTAGTCCTTCACCGGCCCGAAGATGCGGGCGCAGAACAGGCCGTCCCGCTCCGGCTTGAAGGTGCGGTAGTTGATCGTCTCCGGCTTCTTCACCTCGCCGTGCGACCACTGACGGATCTTGTCGGGCGACGCCAGCGCGATGCGGATGGCGTTGAACGACAGCGGGTCCTTCGGCTTCTCGAAGAAGTTGAAAATGTCCTTCACGTTGCCTCCGAAAACTTATGAGCGCTCAGGGCGCCAAACGTTTCGGGCCCCCGCCCTGCGCCCGGCCAGCTGCTCCCTCCACGAGGAAGCAGCCAGCCGGTCAGGCGGGCGCACCGGCTTCTTTGAAAAGGCCTAGGCCTCGGTCCCCGACTTCCGGTCCTCGCCGTCGCCGCCGCCCAGGAAGTCACCGCCGAAGCTGCGCTGCCGCTCCGGGGGCGCGCTCTCCAGCAGCTCCACGTCCAGGGCCAGCGACTGGAGCTCCTTGAGGAGCACGTTGAACGACTCGGGCAGGCCGGACTCCAGGACGTTGTCGCCCTTGACGATCGCCTCGTACATGCGCGTGCGGCCCACCACGTCGTCCGACTTGACCGTGAGGAACTCCTGCAGCGTGTACGCCGCGCCGTAGGCCTCCATCGCCCAGACTTCCATCTCGCCCAGACGCTGACCGCCGAACTGGGCCTTGCCGCCCAGGGGCTGCTGCGTGACGAGCGAGTAGGGCCCGATGGAACGGGCGTGGATCTTCTCGTCCACCAGGTGGTGCAGCTTGAGCATGTACATCACGCCCACGGTGACGTTCTGGTCGAACGGCTCACCCGTGCGGCCGTCGAAGAGCACCATCTGACCGGAGCGCGGCAGCCGGCCCTCGTCGAAGAGGGCGTGCAGTTCCGTTTCGCGAGCGCCGTCGAACACCGGCGTCGCCACGTGGATGCCCTTCTTCAGGCGGCGGCAGAGGTCCTGGACTTCGGGGTCGGACAGGCCGTCCACGAAGTCACCGAACGCCTTGTCGTCGTAGATGGTCTTCAGCTGCTTCTTGAGCTGCTCGCCGCTGAAGTTCTCATCCAGGTAGCGCTGGATCTGCTCGCCCACGCCCTTCGCGGCCCAACCCAGGTGGACCTCGAGGATCTGCCCGATGTTCATTCGGGACGGAACGCCGAGCGGGTTGAGGACGATGTCCACCGGACGGCCATCCTCCAGGTACGGCATGTCCTCCTCGGGGAGGACGCGGGACACGACGCCCTTGTTGCCGTGGCGGCCGGCCATCTTGTCGCCCACCGCCAGCTTGCGCTTGATGGCGACGTACACCTTCACCATCTTGATGACGCCCGGGGGGAGCTCGTCGCCCTTCTTGATGCGGGCGATCTTCTCGCCGAAGGCCAGCTTCACGGCCTCCTTCGTCTCCTCCAGGTTGCGCAGGATGTCGCGCAGGCGCGCGTCCAGCGGGTCGCCCACGGAGATCTCGCCCCAGTACTTGTACGGCACCGTGGCCAGCAGCTCGTCGTTGAGGATGTCCCCCTTCTTCAGGAGGATCTTCCCCTTGTCGTCCACGAGCTTGCCCTGGACCTCCTTGCCGCGGACCAGGCCGCGCAGGCGGCTGTACGCGGAGTCCTGGAGGACCTTGATCTCGTCGTTCTGGTCCTTGAGGAGCTTCGCCTCCTCCATGGACTCGATCTGCTTGGCGCGCTCGTCCTTCTCCACGCCCTTGCGGCTGAACACCTTGGCGTTGATGACGGTGCCGACCACGCCCGGGGGCACGCGCAGCGAGCTGTCGCGCACGTCGCCGGCCTTCTCACCGAAGATGGCGCGCAGCAGCTTCTCTTCGGGGGAGAGCTGGGTCTCGCCCTTCGGAGTGATCTTGCCCACCAGCACGTCGCCGGGCTTCACCTCGGCGCCGATGCGGATGATGCCGCTCTCGTCCAGGTCCTTGAGGGCTTCCTCACCCACGTTCGGGATGTCGCGGGTGATCTCCTCCTTGCCCAGCTTGGTGTCGCGCGCGATGCACTCGAACTCCTCGATGTGGATGGACGTGAAGACGTCCTCCTTGAGGATGCGCTCGCTGAGCAGGATGGAGTCTTCGAAGTTGTAGCCCTGCCACGGCATGAACGCGACGACGATGTTCTGTCCCAGCGCCAGCTCACCGGTCTCGGTGGCCGGGCCGTCCGCGATCACGTCGCCCTTCTTCACCCGGTCACCCTTGCGGATGATGGGCTTCTGGTTGAGGCACGTGTTCTGGTTGGAGCGCTGGTACTTGAGCAGGTTGTAGATGTCCACTTCGCTGGACACGTCGCTCAGGGCCGCGTTGGAGTCCGCCTTCACCACGATGCGGCTGGCGTCCACCGACTCCACGATGCCGTCACGGCGCGCCACGCAGGTGACGCCCGAGTCGCGGGCCACGATGGCCTCGATGCCCGTGCCCACGAGCGGCGCCGCCGTGCGCAGCAGCGGCACGGCCTGGCGCTGCATGTTGGAGCCCATGAGCGCGCGGTTCGCGTCGTCGTTCTCCAGGAACGGGATGAGGGAGGCGGCCACCGACACCAGCTGGTTCGGGGACACGTCCATCAGGTCCACGTCCTCGGCCTTGACCTGGACGAACTCGCCGCTGCGGCGGCTCTGCACCAGCGCGTTGACGAACTTGCCCTTCTTGTCCGTCTCCGCGTTCGCCTGGGCGATGGTGTGCTTCTCCTCCTCGAGCGCCGAGTAGAAGGCCACGTCCCCCGTCACGCTGCCCGCGTCCACCTTGCGGTACGGCGTCTCCACGAAGCCGAACTCGTTGACGCGCGCGTAGGTCGACAGCGACGCGATGAGGCCGATGTTCGGGCCTTCCGGCGTCTCGATGGGGCAGATGCGGCCGTAGTGCGTCGGGTGCACGTCGCGGACTTCGAAGCCCGCGCGCTCACGCGTGAGGCCGCCAGGCCCGAGCGCGGACAGACGGCGCTTGTGCGTGACTTCCGAGAGCGGGTTCGTCTGGTCCATGAACTGCGACAGCTGGCTGGACCCGAAGAACTCCTTGATCACCGCCGTCACCGGCTTGGCGTTGATCAGGTCGTGCGGCATGAGCGTCTCGATCTCCTGGAGGCTCATGCGCTCCTTGATCGCGCGCTCCATGCGGACGAGGCCGATGCGGTACTGGTTCTCCAAGAGCTCGCCCACCGCGCGGACGCGGCGGTTGCCCAGGTGATCGATGTCGTCGATCGTGCCCTTGCCGTTCTTCAGGTCGATCAGGTAGCGGATGACCTCCAGGATGTCGCGCTTGGTCAGGATCTGACCGTCGAGGGGCTCCTCGAGGCTGAACTTGAAGTTCAGCTTGAGGCGGCCGACCTTGGACAGGTCGTAGCGCTCCGGGTTGAAGAACAGGTTGCTGAACAGGTTCGTCGCCGTCTCCGGCGTCGGGGGATCGCCCGGGCGCAGACGCCGGTAGATCTCCATGATGGCCTGCTCGGGCGACTCGATCTTGTCCAGCATCAACGTCTCACGCAGGTACGGACCCACGTTGAGGTTGTCGATGAAGAGGACCTTGAACTCCTTGATGTCGCGCTTGAGGAGCTCGTCCACCTTCTCCTGGGACACCTCCTCGTTGCACTCGAGGATGACCTCACCGGTGTTCTCGTCCACCACGTCGTAGGCGGACACCTTGGTGAAGAGCTCGTCCGCGTCGATGGGCAGCTTGGTCATCTTCGCCGCTTCGAGCTTCTTGATGGCGGCGCGCGTGAACTTGCGGTTCTTCTTGACGATCAGCTCACCGGCCTTGGTCTTGATGTCGCGCGTGGCGCGCTGACCCGGCAGGAGCTCCAGCTCGACGGACTTCTCGAAGTCCGCGGCGCTCTGCAGGTAGATGGTCTCGGTGGCGTAGTAGTAGTTGAGGATTTCCTCGGTGGAACCCTTGAAGTCGAGCGGGTTCTTCTTCGCCGTATCACCGACCGCGCCCAGGGCGCGGATGAGCACGGTCGCCGGCAGCTTGCGGCGCCGGTCGATGCGCACGTACAGCAGGTCCTTGTGGTCGAACTCGAAGTCGATCCACGAGCCGCGGTACGGGATGATGCGGGCGTTGTAGAGCAGCTTGCCCGACGAGTGGCTCTTGCCCTTGTCGTGGTCGAAGAACGCACCCGGGCTGCGGTGCAGCTGGCTCACCACGACGCGCTCGGTGCCGTTGATGATGAACGTACCGTTCTGGGTCATCAGCGGGATTTCGCCGAAGTAGACCTCCTGCTCCTTCACGTCGCGGATGGACTGGGCGCCGGTCTCCTCGTCCTTGTCCCAGACGACCAGGCGCACGACGACCTTGATAGGCGCCGAGTAGGTCATTCCACGCTGGTGGCACTCATCGACGTCGTACTTCGGCTTCTCCAGGTGATAGCTCACAAACTCCAGCGAGGAGGTCTCGTTGAAGTCCCGGATCGGGAAGACGGACTTGAAGACACCCTGAAGGCCAAGGTCCTCACGCTTCTCCGGGGCGATGTCGGCCTGGAGGAACTTCTCGTAGGATTGCTTCTGGATGTTGATGAGATTGGGAATGTCGATGATCTTCGCGATTTTCGCGAAGGTCTTCCGCACGCGGAAATTGTTCTGGATCTGCGTCGGCATTCGGTCTCCGGGGACGGCTGCTCGGGCGGGGCAAACTTCAGTAACGCGCGGCGGCGCCGGGAAATTTGGCAAATGTCAAATGGGCAAAGCCGGCGCCCCAGCAAAGGGAGCGCCGGCCTGCTCATCCGATCAGGCGGCTACCCGGGATTTCCCGGAAGAACAGGGTAGCCCCTGTACAGAACTACTTGATCTCGACGGTGGCGCCAGCCGCGACGAGCTGGTCCTTGATCTTCTTGGCGTCGTCCTTGTTGACGCCTTCCTTGACCGTCTTGGGCGCGCCCTCGACCAGATCCTTGGCCTCCTTCAGGCCCAGGCCGGTGATCGCGCGGATCTCCTTGATGACGTTGATCTTGTTGGCGCCGGCGTTCGCCAGCACCACGTTGAACTCCGTCTTCTCCTCGACAGGAGCGGCGGCGGCGGCGGGACCCGCGGCGGCAACGGCCACGGCGGCGGCGGAAACGCCCCACTTGTTCTCCAGCAGCTTCACGAGCTCGCCCGCCTCGAGGACGGTGAGCTTCGAGAGTTCTTCAGCAATCGCGTTCAAATCGGCCATGGAACTGTTCCTTCTGGTTGACTAACGGCCGGCGACCCATTTGGGCGGCTCGGCCGAAGAGGTTGCGGTAGAAAAACTTCTCGGGACGATTACTGACCCTGCGCCTTGTCCGCGTGCGCCTGGATGACGCGCGCGAGCTGCGACCCGGGGGCCGCGATGGTCCGGACCAGCTTGCCTGCAGGCTGGTTGAGCATGCCGAGCAACATCCCGCGCAGCTCATTGAGGCCCGGCAGCTTCGCCAGTGCCTTCACGCCGTTGGCGTCGACCTTGTTACCGGCGACGACGGCGCTACGGACCTTGATGGTCTCCATGTCCTTGATGAAATCCATCAGGATCTTCGCAGGAGCCACCTCGTCGTCGTAGCTGATGCACAGCGCCACGGGACCGGTGAAGTCATCCGAGATCGCGGAGACGGTCGTACCCTGAGCGGCACGGCGCGCCAGCGTGTTCTTGATGACCTTGTACTCGACCTTGCCCTCGCGGAACTTGCGACGCAGCTTGGTAACGGTCTCGACGTTCACCTTGGAGGACTCCACGAGCACCGCGGTCTTGGTCCGGGTGAACTTCTCGTGAAGCTCCTTGATCATTTCTTCCTTCTCGCTCTTCAGCACCTTGACTCACCTCCTTCATGGCCCGACCTGACAGTCGGGCGTGATGCCTGGGCCAAAGTGGCAGAGCGAGAGAGGAGCCTCCGAGAGGCACCACACCGCACCTCCAGTCTCGGCAGGGCTGACCTTGCGGTCGTTTGAACCAGGAGCGGATGGACGGCCCGACCGGTTGCCCGGTTCCCAACGGACGCGTCTTCTCCCATCCAGGTCCCTGCTGTCATGAACCAGGTCGGAACGCCGCGTCTCTCGACATGGCGCCCCAATTGCAAAAGCCGGGGGCCTATACCCCCGGCTTTCGCAAAGATCCAGCACTTTCTAACGGACCGACGTTCACGGGCGACGGGACTGACGCTCCCCGTCAGGGAGCGCACCCTTCCCTGCCCGTCCTGGCAGCCGCGATTAGCGGTGACGCGCCAGGATTTCCGTGGTGTCGAGCTTGATGCCCGGTCCCATGGTCGTCGAGATGGCGATGCCCTGCAGGTACACGCCCTTGGCGGTGGCCGGCTTGAGCTTCATCACCAGGTCCACCAGCGCGTTGAAGTTCGCCTCGAGCTTGTCCGCAGGGAAGGAGGCCTTGCCCATCTTCGCGTGTACGATGCCCGCCTTCTCAGCGCGGAAGTCGACCTTACCGCCCTTGGAGTCGCGGATGGCCTTGGCGACGTCCATGGTCACCGTGCCGACCTTCGGGTTCGGCATGAGGCCACGGGGACCGAGCACCTTACCGAGGCGGCCGACGATACCCATCATGTCCGGCGTCGCGATGACGGTGTCGAAGTCGAGGAAGCCCTCCTCGATGCGCTTCTGGAGGTCCTCGGCGCCGACGATGTCCGCGCCGGCGTTGGTGGCCTCGGTGGCGCGCTCGCCCTTGGCGAACACGGCCACGCGCACGGTGGCGCCGGTGCCGTGCGGGAGCACCACGGCGCCACGGACCATCTGGTCCGCGTGCTTCGGGTCCACGCCCAGGTTGATGGCGACGTCGACCGTCTGGTCGTACTTCGTCGCGCGGGCATCCACCGTCTTCTTCAGCAGCGCGAAGCCCTCGGCGACGGCGTAGCGCTTGTTGCGGTCCACCAGCTCGTTGGACGCGCGGAACTTCTTTCCATTGGTAGCCATGGCAGGAATCCTTGAGAGGTAGGGCGGGCTAGCCGACGACGTCGATGCCCATGGAGCGCGCGGTGCCGGCAATGGTGTTCATGCAGGCTTCGAGGGACGCGGCGGTGGTGTCCTGGATCTTCTTGTTGGCGATCTCCTCGAGCTGCTTGCGGGTGATCTGCCCCACCTTCTCCTTGCCCGGCTTCTTCGCGCCCGAACCCTTCTTCTTCTCCGTGTGGAGACCCGCGGCCTTCTTGATGAGGATCGCGGCGGGAGGGGTCTTCAGGATGAAGGTGAAGGAGCGGTCCTGATACACGGTGATGATCACCGGGATGATCAGACCCTCCTTGGCCTCCGCCTGCGTCTTGGCGTTGAACTGCTTGCAGAACTCCATGATGTTCACGCCCTGCTGACCGAGCGCGGGACCAATCGGCGGGGCGGGGTTCGCCTTGCCGGCGGGGATCTGCAACTTGACCTGACCTGTGACCTTCTTCATCGGCGGACTGCTGCCTTTCGAGAGGGTGGTTCCGACGGGCCGCCAGACGGGGCGACCCTCCCACCCGTTGATCCGCGCCCGTCACCCGGGCGCGGAAGACCTGTGAAACTAGCCGGTGGTCTTCTCCACCTGCATGAAGTCGAGTTCCACGGGGGTCGCACGACCGAAGATGCTGACGAGCACGCGCACGCGGCCCTTCTCCGGGTTGACCTCTTCCACGGTGCCATTGAAGTTGGCGAACGGACCGTCGATGACGCGCACCGTGTCGCTGGTCTCGAACTGGACCTTGGGCTTGGCCTTGTGGGCGCCCTCGGTGACCTGCGCGGTGAGGCGCTCGACCTCGCGGTCCGACATGGGCCGGGGCTGCTCGTTCTGACCGACGCCCGGGAACCCCGTCACCTTGGAGGTGTTCTTCACCAGGTGGACGGTGGTGTCGCTGAGCTCCATCTGGACGAAGATGTAGCCCGGAAACAGCTTGCGGCGGGTGGTCTTCTTCTCGCCGTTCACCATCTCCACGACCTGCTCCATGGGGATGAGGATCTCACCAATCAGATCCTGGTCCTGCAGGCCCTTGAGGCGCACCTGCTCTTCCAGGTTCTTCTTCGCCTGGTTCTCGTAGTTCGAGTAGGTCTGGACCGTGAACCATTTCTTCGCCATTACAGCTTCCCCCACAGGGCAGGCAGCCACTCCACCATCAAGTTGTAGGCGACGGTGTCGATGCAGAAGAGCAGAACGGCCGCCACCAGCGAGGCGACGACCACGGCCATGGTCGACGCACGGGTCTCCGACCAGGTAGGCCAGGTGACCTTCATCAATTCGGCCGCCACGTCGATGGAGAGTGCGTGCGTGCGAGGGTGGAAGTAGGCCGCCAGCATCAGGGCCAGGGCGACCCCGTAGCCCGCGAGCGTCGACACGCGCCAGCCGAGGCCTTCGAAGAGTTCCACGTCGCTCCAGCCGAACCGGCTCCAGAGCAACCCGAAGACGTGCTCCAGGAAGAGGGCCAGGACGATGCCGGAGACGAGATAGAAGATGACCACGAGCCGCTTGGGGTCGATGCCCGAGCGGTTAGCCTGCTGGCTGGCCTCAGATGCCGTCGCCATGGTGCCTCACGAGGGACTGCGGAAGCGGGACTGCGAAAAGGCAGGGACCCCCGGCACCGCTCGGTACCGGGGGTCCCTGTACTGAAGCTGGCAGGCCAGGAGGGATTCGAACCCCCAACACGCGGATTTGGAGACCGCTGCTCTACCGTTGGAGCTACTGGCCTAAACCTTCATGAAACCGACGACCTAGACCTTGCCTTCCTTGTGGTCCGTGTGCTTGCGGCAGCGAGGGCAGAACTTGCTCAACTCAAGCTTGTCCTGGCTCTTCCGCTTGTTCTTCGTGGTCGTGTAGTTCCGCTCTTTGCACGTGGTGCACTCGAGCGAGATGATGGAACGGTTACCCTTAGGCATGGTTCATTTCACCAGATGCGAGAAGGGAAGGCTACAAAAGCAGCCCTCCCCTCCGCAACTCAGTGCCCGTGAAAGCCGGTCGGCGGGAAGCCGACTAGGCGATGATCTCCGCAACGACGCCGGCGCCCACCGTACGGCCACCCTCGCGGACGGCGAACCGGAGCTCCTTCTCCATCGCAACCGGGGTGATGAGCTCCACCTCGATGGCGATGTTGTCGCCCGGCATGACCATCTCGACGTTGTCCGGCAGCTTCACCGTGCCCGTCACGTCCGTGGTGCGGAAGTAGAACTGCGGACGGTACCCCTTGAAGAACGGGGTGTGGCGGCCGCCCTCTTCCTTCGACAGCACGTAAATCTGCGCCTTGAACTTCGTGTGCGGCGTGATG
>NZ_RAWC01000066.1:0-40257 GCF_003611685.1 Corallococcus sp. CA049B
CCGCCGTCCTCCCCGGGCCCAATGATGCCTGCTGGTGCGGCAGTGGCTCCAAGTACAAGAAGTGCCACCGCGGCGCGGACACCGTGGAGGCCCGCCGGAAGGGCGGCGACACCAACCGCAAGGGCATCCGCCCGGGCATCGTCAGCCCCCGCCGCGTGGTGCCGCTCACCATCGGGCGGCCGGACTACGCGGACTCCGTGGCCGGCCGTCCCTCGCGCTCGCGCAACGAGCCGGACGTGAAGTCGGCGGACGTCATCGCCCGCATGCGCCGCGCCTGCCAGGCCGCCGCCCAGGTGCTGGCGGAGACCGCGCAGCACGTGCGCGTGGGCATCACCACGGACGAACTGGATGCCATCGCGCACGAGGCCTACCTCAAGCGCGGCGGCTACCCCAGCACGCTCAACTACCACAAGTTCCCCAAGTCGCTCTGCACCTCCGTCAACGAGGTCATCTGCCACGGCATCCCCGACAGCCGCGCGCTGGAGGACGGCGACATCGTCAACCTGGACATCACCATCTACCTGGATGGCGTCCACGGCGACTGCTCGGCCACGTACCTGGTGGGCAACGTGGAGCCCCAGCACCAGCGCCTGGTGCAGATTGCCAGGGAGTGCCTGGACCTCGGCATCGCCGCGGTGAAGCCGGGCCGGCCCATCAGCGACATTGGCCGCGCGGTGGAGGCCCACGCCGTGAAGAACGGCACCAGCGTGGTGCGCGCCTACTGCGGCCACGGCATCGGTGAGACCTTCCACACCGCGCTCCAGATTCCGCACTACTACGAGGCGGAGGCCACCACCGTCATGCAGCCCGGGATGGTCTTCACCGTGGAGCCCATGATCAACCAGGGCCACTGGGACCACCGCACGTGGAACGACGACTGGACCGTCGTCACCGCGGACGGCATGCGCAGCGCCCAGTTCGAGCACACCCTGCTCGTCACCGACACGGGCGCGGAGATCCTCACCGTCCCCTGAGGTCTTCCCACTCCTGAGACACCACGGGCCCCGGACGCGCTCTGACGCATCCGGGGCCCGCTTCATTTCCAGCTGGAGCCTTCAGCCCTACGCGCGGCGGCGGCGCAGCTTCAGCGCCAGGCCGCAGAGCAGCAGCAGGCTGGTGGCGCCCAGCGGACCGGGCACCGTGCTCTGGCAGTTGCAGCCGTCGGACTCGTCCGGGTCCCGCGGGTCACCCGGGTCCTGCGGATCCGGATCCGGGTCCACCACCGCGTCGTCGGTGACGAACACGGCGGTGCTGCGCGCTGGCACCGTGAAGCCGCCCGTGGCCGCGTCGTACGCGGACGTGCGCACCACCGGGTCCGTGGACGCCTGCAGCACCGGGTGCAGCTTGAGCTTCAGGGACTTGTAGCCGTCCGCCTTGAACGTCTGCGCGTCGTCCGTGCCGTTGAAGAGCACGATGGCGCGCTGGCCCTCCGCGTTC
Organism: Corallococcus sp. CA049B; assembly: GCF_003611685.1. Taxonomy (NCBI): domain Bacteria; kingdom Pseudomonadati; phylum Myxococcota; class Myxococcia; order Myxococcales; family Myxococcaceae; genus Corallococcus; species Corallococcus sp. CA049B. Next base: position 1,438 of record NZ_RAWC01000066.1, read on the forward strand.
GTGCCGGGGTCCTGCATGGCCATCACGATGAGGCCCGGAATCTGGTCCGGGCCGGTGTTCTCGAAGTGCACCCACTGCTTCACCTCGTCCCCGGTGCGCAGGCGGAACAGCCGCGAGCTCTTGCGGATGGTCAGCATCTCCTCGAAGTGGTCGCGCGCCCGGAGGATGTCCGCCGACGCCGGCTTCAGCGCCGCGTCCGCCAGCATGGGCTTGAAGAGCGCCCAGCGGGCCCGCCCGTCGTCGTTGTTCTCCACGATGGGCAGCCCCACGCCCCAGTTGTTCGACTGGTAGGTCCAGTCAAGCTGGTTGAACCAGTCACCGGAGTTGTAGCTGTTGCGGTCCAGCGACTTGGAGCGCAGCAGCTCGTCACCCGCGTGGAAGAACGGGATGCCCTGGCTCAGCGCCACCAGCGACACACCCAGGTTGTTCATCCGCACGCGCTCGGCCATGGGCAGGTCGCGCCGCGCCTTCAACTGCACGGCGTCGAAGAGCGTCTCGTTGTCGTGCGCGGAGACGTAGGTGATGACCTCCTGCGGGTCCAGCGTGTAGCCGGCCGGGGCCCCATCGTTGTACTCCACCTTCTCGCCCACCACCGTCTTGCCGGTGCGGTCCACCAGCGAGTAGTCCTTCAGGTTGCCGGTGAGGCCCACTCGGATCCAATCGCCGTAGAGCAGCAGCTTGTCCTTCTGCGCCGCCTCCGTGCCCTGGTTCGTGCCGTTGGGGTCGGACAGCAGGCCGCTGATGAAGCCCTGGTCCTGCAGCCCGCTGAAGGGGCCACCGCCGCGGGCCGCGTCGCGCAGGCGGTCGTTGAACGAGCCGATGCCCGTGCCCGCCATGTTGACCTGCGTGGCGTTGGTGCCGCGCGCGTTCTTCGCCACCTCGCCGAAGTCCCAGCCCTCGCCGTAGACGTAGATGGCCTTGCCGTCCACGCCGTCCTTCTCCAGGGTGAGCCCGTCCAGCGTGGCGCGCAGCTTCACCATGTTGGACTTCATGTGGTGGCCCATCAGGTCGAAGCGGAAGCCGTCCACCTTGTACGCCTTCGCCCACGTCACCACGGAGTCGATGAGCAGCTTCTCCATCATCGCGTTCTCGGACGCGGTGTTCTGGCAGCAGGTGCTCGTCTCCACGTTCCCGTCGTCGCTGAGGCGGTGGTAGTAGCCCGGGACGATGCGGTCCAACACGCTCTTGGCGTCCTGCCCGGAGGAGTTGGTGTGGTTGTAGACCACGTCCATCACCACGCGCAGGCCGTGCTGGTTGAGCGCCTGCACCATCTGCCGGAACTCCACCGTGCGCGTCGTGCCCTGCGCGTTGGTGGAGTAGCTGCCCTCCGGCACCGTGTAGTGGTACGGGTCATAGCCCCAGTTGAAGCCGTCCAGGTCCGCCACGGCCTTCACCGCCGCCTGCTGCTGGTCGGAGTCCGGCGGCAGCGACACCAGGTCGCCCGCGGGGTGCTGCTGCGCCGCGCGGTCCTCGTTGATGGTCGCGATGTCGAACACCGGCAGCAGGTGCACGTGCGTCAGGCCCGCCTTCGCCAGCCGGGTCAGGTGCTTCATGCCGTCGGACTCGTGCGTGAACGCCTTGAACGTGCCGCGCTCGTTCTCCGGCACCGTCAGGTCGTTGATGCTGAAGTCGCGCGCGTGCAGCTCGTAGAGGACGATGTCCTCCGGGGCCTCCAGCACGGGCTTCGCCAGCGTGCTCCAGCCCTGCGGCGCGAGCGTGGGGTCCGAAAGGTCGACAATCTGGCTCAGCTCGCTGTTGATGGAGAGGGCGACGGAGTACGGGTCGGTGACGCGGTTGGTGACGACCTTGCCCTCCTTGCGGGCGTAGACCTCCACCTCGTAGAGGAAGTAGCGGTTCTTCCACGTCGCGTCGCCCGTGGCGCTCCAGACGCCCTTGTCGCCGGCCGTCATGGGCACGCGGGTGAAGGTGGACGTGGGGCTGCCGTCCGCGAACAGGAGCAGGTTCACGCTCTTCGCCGTGGGGGCCCACAGGCGCAGCGTGGGGATGCCGTTCTCGAACGTCGCGCCCAGCGCGCCGTCATACGCGTCCAGGTCGTCCAGCACTCCCGCGAGCTGCGCGCTGGTGGCGTCCAGCATCACGCCCGCCGCGCTCGTCGCGGACAGGGCCACCTGGCCCTTGAGCCACGTGGCCGCGTTGGCCACGTCCGCCTCGGCCAGCTTCAGCACCGTGCGGCCCTGGAGGTTCTTGAAGCGCTCCGCCTGCGCGGCGGTGAGGCCCGCGGGGTCCACCGTCAGCGTCACCGCCGTGCCGCCCTGCACGCCGGTGCTGTTCAGCGTCATGCCGCCCGTGGGCGCCGTGTGCAGCTTGAACACCGTGCCGGCGGGCGCCGCGACCTCCGGGCTCCACACCACCGTGTCGCGCGAAATCCAGTGCGCCCGCGCCAGCAGCAGGTCCCCCGCCGGAGCGTCCGCGGCCCGGATGGTCACCTTCTTGGAGGCACCGGAGTCGAAGGTGATGATCATCTCCTGGTTGTCCCGCTCCACCGCGAAGGCCGCGTTGCTGCCCGGGTACGCGGTGCCCCAGTTTTCGTCGAGCGCGACCTTGCACTCGTAGGTGCCCGCCGTCAGGGCCGTCGTGGTGAAGGTGTAGATGCCGTCGCCGTCCGGATCCTGCATCATCGTGCGCAGGCAGTCCGGCTGCCAGTCATCCGGGCAGCCCAGCTGCTTCTGGAGCGTGCCCGCCACCGTGGCGATGGTGCTGGAGCGGTTGCTCGTCACGTACAGCGTGTTCGCGTCGAAGTAGAACTTCACCGCGCCCGCCGCCGCCTGGTTCAGCACCACGTCCGCGCCGCCGGGGCCGCCGTGCGTCTGCGACAGCGAACCGTCCAGCGCGACCTTGAAGTGCCAGGTGCCCACCGGCACGTTGAACGTGCCCTGCCACTTGTCGTCGTCCGCGTCGTACGTCAGCGCCGTCTGCGCGCAGGTGGGGTCGTTGTTGGCCGCGCAGCCGGCGCCCGTCTGCAGGTCGCCAATGACAGTCACCGACGTGGGCGCCGCCAGCGACGACATGGGAAGCAGTGCGGCGAAGAGCCCGCCGAACGCGAGCGCTCGCGTCATGCGGGGTACTGCGAAGGGAACTCTCAGGGGAAACCTCCAGGGGGGCGGAAATTTCCGGGCACGGTAGCAGCCACCCCTGTCGCGGGTGATCCACCGTCTGCTTTCAGGGGTTACAGGACCCCCTGGATGATCCGAGTTGGGACCGGCACATCCACCCCAGGACGTCGGATGGAAAGGGTGCCCAATCGAGACGCGGTGCGGCAGGAACCGCGCGCTCCGTTGAGTCCGCCCGCGCCATGCGTCACACGGGTGTACAGAGGAAGACATCCGGGGCATGCCGCGTTGCGCCATCAGCCGATTGTTCCGACGACCCTTCACCCCTTTCAAGACTGTTGGATACAGTGCCGCGCCCAGATGTCCTCCAGCCTCCCCTGCCCACAACCGAACGCTGTCCCTCTCCGCGGTCGGTGGCGCCCGATGCTCCAGGGACTCGTCGCCCTGTGTCTGGCGGGGTGCGCCACGGCGCCCACCCCGACGCAACCCGCGCCGGAGTCCGCCGCGACACAGCCCGCCACGCCGGTGGCGCCCGCTCCCGCCCCCGAACCCGTGAAGGAGGCCGCGCCCGCGCAGCCCGCTCCGGCTTCCGCCCAGGCTCCCCAGGCTCCGGTGACGAAGGAGCCCGCGCGGCCCTGGGCGGACGAGGTGCTGTACTTCGTGGTGGTGGACCGCTTCGCGGACGGCGACCCCTCGAACAACGAGAAGGGCGACGTGAAGGAGGCGGGCACCTTCCACGGCGGCGACCTGAAGGGGCTCACCGGGAAGCTGGACGAGCTGTCGTCGCTGGGCGTGACGGCGCTGTGGGTGACGCCGCTCTTGAAGCAGATCCCCGGCTTCGTCACCGGCTCCGGCTTCCCGGACTGGGGCTACCACGGCTACTGGGCGGACGACTTCCACGCGTTGGATCCGCGCTTCGGCACGGAAGAGGACTTCAAGGCGCTGGTGGACGCGGCGCACGCGCGCGGCATCCGCGTGCTGCTGGACGTCGTCTACAACCACCCGGGCTACAACTCGCGCTACCTGAAGGACCACCCGGACTGGCTGCGCTCGGAGGACAAGGGCACCTGCGGTTCGGATGACCTGACGACGTGCGTGGCGGGCCTGCCGGACTTCAAGACCGAGCGCCCGGAGGTGGCGAAGTACCTGCTGGACGCGCAGATCGACTGGGCGAAGCGCTCCGGCGTGGACGGCTTCCGGCTGGACACCGTGAAGCACGTGTCCCACGACTTCTGGAAGGAGCACCGCCGCCGCACGCGCGCGGAGATCTCCCCGGACTTCTTCCTGCTGGGCGAGGTGTGGGGCGGCGACGTGGAGGTGCTGGCGCCGTACTTCACCCCGGACGAGATGGACGCCGGGTTCGACTTCGCCTTCCAGGGCAACGCGCTGGCCTTCGTCCAGGGCCGTGGCCGCGCGGTGGCGTTCGACCGCTACCTCCAGTCGCGCGCGAAGGTGACGCCGGGCCACCACCTGTCGCACTTCCTGTCGTCGCACGACGTGGACGGGGCGCTGCACCAGCTGCAGGGCAACGTGCCCCTCTTCCGCCTGGCCGCCACTCTGCAGCTCACCGCGACCGGCATCCCCGTCATCTACTACGGCGAGGAGGTGGGCCGCGCGGGCGGTGACTGGCCGCAGAACCGCAGCGACATGCCGTGGGGCAAGCAGGCGGTGAAGCCCGGCGCGGGAAAGAAACGCGACGAGGCATTGCGCGAGTATTACAAGCGCCTCATCGCCATCCGCCGCGCACACCCGGCCTTGTCTCGGGGCACGCACGCGCCGCTCTCCACCGAAGGCGATGTGTATGTCTTCCAGCGGCGCGACGAAGCGTCCGGCGACACGGTGGTGGTGGCGGTGAACCGCGGCAAGACGAAGGGCACGGTGTCGGTGCCGTGGCCGGAAGGTTGGACGGGCGTCGGCGAGGTGGAGGATCTGCTGAACGGTGGGCGGACGAAGGCTGGCGCCACGCTGGACCTGGCGCTCCCGCCGCTGTCCGCGCGCATCCTCGGACGCGTGCCGTGAGGCACCCGGCGGTGCATGCGCAGAACCTGACCCGGACGTGCTGTTGTCACCGGCGCGAGCGGGGCTCTTGCTGGAGAACCTAGATGGCCGGCGTGTCGTTCAAGGACGTGGCGAAGCGGTACGGAGACGTGTCGGTCATCGAGGGGCTCAACCTCGATATCCGCGACCATGAGTTCATGGTCCTCGTGGGGCCGTCCGGTTGCGGCAAGTCCACGGCGCTCCGGATGATCGCCGGCCTGGAGGAGATCTCCGGAGGCACCATCTCCATTGGTGAGCGCGCGGTGAACGCGCTGCCGCCGAAGGACCGGGACGTCTCCATGGTGTTCCAGAACTACGCGCTCTACCCGCACATGTCCGTGCGGCAGAACCTGGAGTTCGGCCTCAAGATCCGCAAGACGCCCAAGCCGGAGATGGACAAGCTGGTGGACGAGGCGGCGGAGATTCTGGGCATCACGCACCTGCTGGACCGCAAGCCCAAGGCGCTGTCCGGCGGCCAGCGCCAGCGCGTGGCCCTGGGCCGCGCCATCGTGCGCAAGCCGGCGGTGTTCCTCTTCGACGAGCCGCTCTCCAACCTGGACGCGAAGCTGCGCGTGCAGATGCGCTCGGAGATCAAGAAGCTCCAGCACCGGCTCCAGGTCACGTCCGTCTACGTCACGCACGATCAGATCGAAGCGATGACCATGGGCCACCGCATCGCGGTGATGAAGGACGGCAAGCTCCAGCAACTGGGCACTCCGCTGGAGGTCTACGAGAAGCCGGTCAACGTGTTCGTGGCGCAGTTCATCGGCACGCCGCCCATCAACATGCTCACCGCCACGCTGGACGCGGACGGCGCGTCGCTCACCGGTGACGGCTTCAAGCTGCCGGTGCCGCAGAAGCTGCGCGCGGCGACGGCGGGCAAGGGTGGCCGCAAGGTGAAGGTGGGCCTGCGCCCGGACAACGTCCTGCCCGCGGGCACCGCCGCGCGCGGTGAGTCCGCCCCCGCGGAGGCGCGCGTGGAGCTGGTGGAGCCGCTGGGCAACGAGCTCATCGTGCACGCCCGCCTGGGGGACAACCCGCTGGTCTTCCGCCTGCCGCCCCAGGCGACTCCGGAGCCCGGCGCCGCCCTCCCCGTGACGGTGGAGCTGGAGTCCCTGCATCTCTTCGACGCTGAATCCGAGCTTCGGCTTTCCGTTTGATACCCCGGAGGATTTTCCCAATGACGCACCTGCGAACGCTGCTCGCGGCCCTCTGTCTGTGCGCAGTCGGCCTGTTGCCCGTCCCGTCCTTCGCCGCCACGGAGCTGGTGCTCTGGCACGCCTACCGCGCGGAGGAGAAGGCCGCGCTGGAGAAGGTGGTCGCCGAGTACAACAAGGCCAACGAGGGCAAGGTCAAGGTCACCACGCTGGCGGTGCCCTACGACGCCTACGCGGACAAGATCAGCGCCACCGTGCCGCGCGGCAAGGGCCCGGACCTCTTCATCTTCGCGCAGGACCGCCTGGGCGGCTGGATTGAAGCGGGCAACACGGTGGAGCCCATCGACTTCTTCCTGGATGACGCGACGAAGAAGCGCTTCATCCCCACGACGATGGAGGCGATGACCTACCGCGGGACGGCGTACGGCCTGCCGCTGAACTACAAGGTCATCACGCTCATCTACAACAAGAAGCTGGTCCCCACGCCGCCCAAGACGTCCGGCGAGATGGTGACGATGGCCAAGAAGCTCACCGACGCGAAGGCGGGCCGCTTCGGGCTCGCGTACGCGTACAACGACTTCTACTACCACGCGGCGGTGATGAACGGCTTCGGCGGCGGCGTGTTCGACGCGAAGAACGCCCCCACGATGAACTCGCCCGCCAACGTGAAGTCGGTGGAGCAGGTCCTCAAGTGGAAGAACAAGGACGGCATCCTGCCCGCGGAGCCCTCCAGCGCGCTGATCACGTCCCTCTTCAACGAGGGCAAGGCCGCGATGGTGTTCTCCGGCCCGTGGTTCCTGGGCGAGGTCTCCAAGGACGTGGAGTACGGCCTGGCGCGGCTGCCCACGCTGGATGAGAACAAGGGCACGCCGCTGAAGCCCTGGATGACGGTGGAGGGCGTGTACGTGGCCGCCCCGTCGAAGAACAAGGAAGCGGCGTACGACTTCGCGAAGTTCCTCACCGACGCGGGCCCCGGCAAGACGCTGGCCCTGGAGGGCCGCCAGAGCCCCGCGAACCAGGCGGTGTACCAGGACGCGAAGGTGTCCGCGGACCCGCTGCTCAAGGCGATGAAGGACCAGGTGGACGTGGCGGTGCCCATGCCCAACCTGCCGGAGATGTCCATGGTCTGGACCCCGGCCACCAGCGCGATGAACACCGTGTTCAAGAACACCGCCACCCCCAAGGCGGCGCTGGACGCGGCCCAGAAGAGCGTGGCGAAGGACGTCGCCGGCCTGCGCAAGAAGTAAGTGAGGAGCTGAAGTGAGCCAGAACGCCCCCCAGCAGCCCCCTTCCGCGGCCGGCGCCCCCACGCCGGTCCCCACCGCCCAAGGCAACTCCGCGCCGGACCCTTCGGCTCCGGGGCCTGCTGGCCGTGCGGGCGGCTACCGGGGGCGCGTGCTGGTGGGGCTCGCCCTGGCGCTGGGCGTGTCCCTGTTCCTGGCGCACGGCCTGCTCAAGCGCGCCAACCAGGAGCGCGCGGCGGAGCGCGAGCAGCGCACCGCCACCGTGGCCCTGCTGGGGCTGGCGGACCTGGTGCAGCGCGCGGGCGGCACGGGCGACGGCGTGAAGGCCGTGGTGGAGGGCTGGCCGGGCGTGCCGGGCAGCTCCGTGCGCGTCATCGCCTTCAGCGGCATCAAGCTGGAGGCGTCCACCTTCCCGGATGACACCGGGGACAAGGCGGCGCCGCGCCGGCTGTCGCGCGACGAGAAGCCGCTGTACGACCGCGGCCAGCGCCTGCGCGCCGCGGTGGAGACGAACCGCGAGGAGGGCAGCGCGCGCAAGGCGGAGGTGGAGTCGGAGCTGCTCGACAATGGCGCGAGCCGGCTGCTCTCCGCGCCCGTGGAGGTGGACGGGCAGGTGGTGGGCTCCGTGGAGTCCCTCACCCCGGCGGTGGTGAAGGGTGAAGCGCCTTCCTGGACGCCGGTGCTGCTGGCGTTCCTGCTGCCCCTGGCGGCGTGCGCGGCGGCGGTGTTCGCGCTGTCGCGTCAGGGCGTGCGCGTGGCGGTGGCGGCGGCGCTGTTCCTGGCGGGCCTGGGTGGCTACACCGTCTACTCGCTGCGCGCGCTGGACGCGGAGCTGCGGCAGACGGAGGGCGCGGTCAGCGCGGAGCTGCGCACGCGCGGCGAGAAGGCCCAGGCGCTGATGACCGCCAACAACCTCAACCCAGAGCCCGCGCTGAAGCCCGGCGCGTGGGACGCGGACGCCATGCGCCGTCCGCTGGGCCGGCTGACGGAGTCCGGCGCGCCGGATGAGGCCAGGCTCGCGGCGGCGGGCGCGCAGGTGCGCGGCAACGCGACGAAGGCGCTGGGCGCGCTGGGCGTGGTGGGGCTGGCGGTGCTGCTGTTCATCGGCCTGGGCGCGCTGCACCGGGCGGTGGCCACGGCGGTCGAGTTCCGGCAGGCCTACGCGTACATCATGCCCGCCATGGTGGGCATGGTGGTGCTGGTGTTCTTCCCCTTCGCCTACGGCATCACGCTGTCGTTCACGGACGCCAACCTCTACAACAGCAGCCAGCCGCTGTCGGAGTTGTGGGTGGGCTTCCGCAACTACGTGGACATCCTGGGCGACTTCAGCTTCGCGAAGACCGCGGCGGACGGCTCGTGGGTCTTCAACTACCTGAACTTCTATTACACGCTGCTCTTCACCATCGTGTGGACGGTCACGAACGTGACCATCGGCGTGACGGTGGGCCTGCTGCTCGCGCTGGCGCTCAACGTGCCGAATCTGAAGATGCGGCCGGTGTACCGCGTGCTGCTCATCCTGCCGTGGGCCATGCCCAACTACATCACCGCGCTCATCTGGAAGGGCATGTTCCACCAGCAGTTCGGCGTGGTGAACCACGTCATCCGGATGTTCGGTGGGGACGGCCTGGCGTGGTTCGATTCACCCCTCACGTCGTTCTTCACGGCGCTGGCCACCAACGGCTGGCTGTCCTTCCCGTTCATGATGGTGGTGTCGCTGGGCGCGCTCCAGTCCATCCCGGGTGAGCTCTACGAAGCGGCGCGCGTGGACGGCGCCAACCGGTGGCAGCAGTTCACCGCCATCACGCTGCCCGCGCTGAAGCCCGCGCTGGTGCCGGCGGTCATCCTGTCGGTGGTGTGGACCTTCAACATGTTCAACATCATCTTCCTGGTGACGGGCGGCGACCCGGGCGGCTCCACCGAAATCCTGGTCACCCAGGCGTACAAGTTCGCCTTCGAGCGCTACCGCCACGGCTACGCGGCGGCGTACTCCACCGTCATCTTCGGCATCCTGCTGCTCTACAGCATGGTGCAGAACCGCATGAGCCGCGCCACGGAGGCCGCGTAACCCATGGCGCTCTTCTCTGAACGTCGCGAAGGCATCCCGCACCTGCCGCTGCACGCGGTGCTCATCGCCTTCACCCTCTTCACCATCTACCCCATCCTCTGGGTGGTGAGCCTGGCCTTCTCCGGCAAGCAGAGCCTGGCCATCGCCACGCTGCCGGAGAACCCCACCTTCTGGGACCGGCTGCGCGCGGTGACGCCGTGGCCGGAGACCTTCAGCGTCTCCAACTTCGCGTCGGTGATGGCGGATCAGCCGTTCGCGAAGTGGATGCTCAACAGCGCCATCGTGGCCATTGGCACCACGGTGCTGGGCGTCTTCATGGCGTGCACGGCGGCGTATGCCTTCAGCCGCTTCAAGTTCCCCGGCCAGCGCGCGGGCATGATGGCGTTCCTCGTGTCCCAGATGTTCCCGGGCACCCTGATGCTGATTCCCCTCTACATCATCCTGGTGCAGTGGCTGGGCCTGGGCAGCAGCCGGCTGGGGCTCATCATCGTGTACGCCACCACGTCCATCCCGTTCAGCGTGTGGATGCTCAAGGGCTACTTCGACACCATCCCCAAGGACCTGGAGGAGGCGGCGCTGATGGACGGCGCGTCTCCGGGGCGCATCTTCTGGAGCATCATCCTGCCCCTGGCCAAGCCCGCGGTGGCGGTGACGGCGCTGTTCAGCTTCATGACGGCGTGGAACGAGTTCATCCTCGCGGCGACGTTCATGGACCAGGAAGCCATGTACACGGCGCCGGTGGGCCTGCGCTTCTTCGTGGGCGGCTTCAGCCAGCAGTGGGGCTACTTCGCGGCCGGCTCCATCATCGTGTCCGTGCCCGTCGTGTTCCTCTTCCTCTTCCTTCAGAAGTACCTCGTCTCCGGGCTCACCGCCGGTGGCGTGAAGGGTTAGTCCCGCGGTCTTTCTTCGCAGTCCTTTCGTCTGTCGTTGCAAGGAGCAAGCACCCCCATGATCAACCCCCGCATCGCAGTCCTCACCCTGGCCGCTTCCCTGTCCGCGGCGCCGGCCCTGGCCGAGAAGGTGTCGTTCAAGGACCCCACCGGCGACGACAAGGGCCCGGGCAAGTACACCTACCCGACGGACCCCGTGTACAAGCCGGGCTCGTTCGACCTGACCGGCTTCAAGCTGGACCAGGGCGGCAACAAGACGGACGTGGAGATCCAGCTGAAGGCGTCGCTGGAGAACCCCTGGAAGATGGCGGACGGCTTCTCCGTGCAGGAGGTCTTCGTCTTCATCGACACGGACCACAAGGCCGGCAGCGGCTTCACCGACAGCCCCCCGGGCCTGAACGTCTCCTTCGCGCCGGAAGACGCGTGGGACAAGGTCATCATCATCTCGCCGCAGGGCTCGTCGCGCGTGCGCGCGGAGGCCAACAACAAGGCCGGCGCGATGAAGGGCGCCGTCGTGGTGCCCACCAAGGTGCGCGCCTCTGGCAACAAGATCACCGCCACGGTCATGAACTCCGACCTGGGCGCCGGTGACCCCTCCACCTGGGGCTACCAGGTCGTGATGCAGTCCAACGAGGGCTTCCCCGCGGACAACGACCTGCTCACCCGCCGCGTCAACGAGTACGAGGGCCAGCACCGCTTCGGCGGCGGCTCCGACTTCAACTGCGATCCGCACGTGATTGACGTGCTCGCGGGGCAGGGCAAGGGCGACAGCTCTGAAGTCAAGGCTCAGTACGACATGCTCGCGTACGAGTGCGCGGGTGACGGTTCCGCCACGAAGAAGGCCACGCTGAAGATGGTCTCCGGCCCGAAGCGCCCGGCGGCGCAGGGTGGCGCGGCGGCGGCGGCTCCGGCGGCTCCGGCCCCGGCTCCCGAGGCGGCGCCCGCGGCTCCGGCCCCGGCTCCGGCGCCCACGCCGGCCGCTCCGGCTGGAACGTCGGTCGCTCCGGCGCCGACGACGGCCACGCCGACGAAGTAGTCGGTGGCGGACTGTTCAAAACAGTCTGTTTCAAGGTTTGATGCAGCACGGGGAGGGCTGCCGCGGAGGTCCCGCGGCGGCCCGGGAGAGGGGATGACCCCCCTCTGGTTCAAGGCTTTCTGAGAAGGGTTTTCCGGACATCATGAAGAATCGCAAGAACGTGGTGCGGGGAGCGTGTGCGCTCACCGTGGCGGTCGGCCTCATTCCTGGGGCGGCCATGGCGCAGGACAGCGGCCCCAAGCTCACCATTGGTGGCACGACCTATACGAAGTACCTCTGGGGCACGCAGCGCGACCAGGGCGCGCTCTACAACTTCACCACGGTGCCCGGTGAAGGCTACGGCGACAACGGCATTGGCACGGAGCTGGAGCTGCTGCTGAACGCGAAGATCTCCCCGCAGGTGGAGGTCAACGGCCGCATCCACAGCCGCTTCAACCAGAACTTCTGGACGAACTTCGGCGGCTTCGGCGGCAGGAACCCGCCGACGCCGCCCTGCTACGCGGGCGACTGCGGCGAGTTCGACCCCCGCTCCAACCAGTACATCAAGCTGCGTGGCATGTCCGTGACGCTGCGTCCGGGCTACCTCATCGACTCGGCGCTCATCGGCGCGACGGACCTGGGCCAGTTCGACCCGTTCGTCATCGGCCGCGTCCGTTACATCGACCGCGACAACGCGGCGGCCATCATGCTGCAGGGCTCCAACTTCGAGCGGCGGCTCACGTGGGATGCGGCGCGCATCTCGCTGCCGCGCTTGTGGGCGGGCCCGAACTTCAGCACGGGCGCCTTCCACGCGCGTGACGCGGCGTACGGCTTCCAGGCGAAGTTCACCCCGAACGAGCTCTTCGACGTGGGCGGCATCTTCCAGTACGCCAACGACCAGGAAGTGAACGTGGAGGACACGAACGTCGACGACGGCCGTGACCTGACCCCGCGCTACCGCAACGGCGTGGGCGGCCTGAAGGCGGGCCTGCACATGGGCTCGTGGCTGGACGTGCGCGGCGCCGCGTACACGTCGTACTCCAACGCGGACCCCGTGCTGTCGCCGGCGAACTTCGGCGGCATCGGCGGCTACAGCGCGGTGCTGGCCGGCCGTCACACGGACCAGACGTACATGCTGAACGCGTCCCTCAACGACCCGCTGGACGTGGGCCTGTCGTTCAACTTCCAGCTGTTCAGCATCGGCGCGGACTACGTGGCGGTGATGGCGAGCCGCCGCGAGGCCGACGTGCTCCTCACGGAAGGCCATGACGGCAGCTTCGCGTTCCCCGGCCCGTCCAACGCGGCCTACGGCATCTACAAGGGCAACCCCACCCGCATCGGCTACGGCGGCTGGACGAGCGAGGCCCAGCAGGTCGCGACCATCAACGTGGACAACGACTTCACGGACTTCGACGAGCCCATGGCGGAGACGGCCATCGGTTGGAAGGGCGTGACGGCGAACCCGGTCTACACGAACGGCGCGCTGGAGCTGGGCGGCGAGTATTCCTTCATCACGTACAACACCAACTGGCAGGCGTACGGCGACGCGTCCAAGTCGCTGAACGATAGCCAGTACCCGGGCACGGAGCTGGACTCCGGCGTGGGCCACAACTTCCGCACGGCCTACCAGCCCTTCCAGGACAAGAAGACGCACCTGGTCGCGCTGCGCGCCAAGTACGTGGTGGACGTGCTGAAGGGCATCGATGTGTTCGGCAAGTTCAAGTACATCCACGAGACGGACAAGCGCATGAATGATCCGCGCTTCCTGCCCTACGCGGCGGGCGCGTGCGCGGGCGGCGGCGTGGCGTGCGACAACTCGCTGGTCAACGAGTACAGCGCCGGCAACAGCACCTCCGGCGTCTACAGCAACCCGAATGTCATCACGAACAGCCAGGGCGACACGGGCTACCAGTTCAAGCCGTTCGACAACCTGGCGGACGACGACCGCCTGCTGGACTACACGACGTTCACGGCCGGCGCGGGCTACCAGTTCACGGACGACCTGTACGTGTCCGCCAGCTACTCGAAGTTCTTCGCGGACCTGCTGGACGGCAACACGGCGTTCCAGGCGTACAACAACCACGAGATGGCGTCCGGCAAGCACAACAAGAACCAGGTGCTGGTGAAGGCGCGCTACATCCTGTCCGGCGTGGAGTTCGGTCTGGAGGGCCAGTACGCGTTCGGCACCTTCCGTCCTGACTTCGGCGATGGCTACGTGGTGCAGTACGCGGACGACACCATCGCGGCCGACCACGGCGTGGCGGTGGGTTCGCGCGGCTTCACCAACCGCAACGGCGGCTGGAACAGCCTGGAGGAGCGCAACTTCGACCACATGCGCGTCAAGGCGTTCATGAAGGCGCAGTTCTAGTCACCGCGCGCTCCGCTTCGGGCGGGGCACGGGGTTGATGAGAGAGGGAGCCCGGGGCGCCTGTGACAGGCACTCCGGGCTCCTTGCGTTTGGGGCACCGCGCGGTACACCTGGGCGGGCCGTCCCTTCGTGCATGAGGTGCCCTTCCATGTTCGTGCGTCCCCGCGTGTCCGCGCTCCTGCTCGCCTCCACCCTGGCCGCGTGTTCCGGCGGCAAGACGCGTGAGGACGCGCTGCTGTTCCGGCTGACGGATCCGGTAGGGGATGACCACGGCGACGGCGAGCTGCTGTATCCGCGCCGGAACGACCTGGGGCGGGGCGACCTGGACGTGGTGTCGGTGGCGGCTTTCGCGGACGGCGAGGCGACGCGGTTCGAGGTGACGTTCGCGCACCCCATTGCGAGGCCGTCTCGCGCGCAGTCGGTGGACCTGGAGGGCGCGACGATCGCGGAGCGGGCCCGGCACGGCTTCTACACGTTCAACGTGGACCTGTACGTGGACCAGGACCGGGTGCCTGGCTCCGGGCGCACGGACACGCTGCCGGGGCGCGGGCTCACGCTGGCGCCGGACTCCGGGTGGGAGAAGGCGGTGGTGCTGACGCCGCGTCCCTATGAGGCGCGTGAGGCCCTGCGCAAGACCTGGCGGCAGGCGGCGCTGGATGCGTACGAGAAGAAGACCGGGGGGATTGGCGGCAAGGTGGAGGCGGAGCTGAACGCGGCCACGGAGCAGGAGCTGGAGGCGCGGGTGTTCTTCCCCACCCTCATCCAGGTGAGCGGGCGCACGGTGGTGTTCCAGGTGCCGGACCGCTTCCTGGGCGGACACGCGAGCGCGGACTGGGGCTACGGCGTGGCGGTGACGGGCGCGACCCTCGAGCGGCGCGTGGCGCTGGGCGGCATGTTCGGTGGGGACACGAACGCGAACCCGAGGCTGATGGCCATGGGCATCGTGCCCGGGGAGCCGCCGTCCGCCGACCGCTTCGGCGGTGGGCGCAAGGGAGACCCATCGCAGTCTCCGGTGGTGGACCTGCTGGTGGCGCAGGGGACGACGCAGGAGGAGGTGCTGGGGCCCACGAAGCCGGCGTGGAGCGCGGTGGTGCCGTCTGGGAAGGCCGTGGCTGCTCCGGAGGCGGGCACGGTGGAGGACGCCGGTGTGCCCGTGGACGTGCCGGATGCGGGGACCGGGGTCGAGGACGCCGGGGTCGTGGGTCCTTCGTCGCCCGCCCCGTGACGGCCGGTCCCCGCGCTGCGCGCGGGAGGTCCTGGTCGCGGTGAGTCCGCGCGGCCGAGGATGGGTGCCTTGGAGGTATCCATGTCCTCGTGCCGGAGCTGGGCGGTCGCGGTGCTGCTGTTGCTGCTGGGCACGGGGTGTTCAGCGGCGCGTGGCGTCCGGCTGAAGACGGGGCAGGGTGCGCCGGTCGTCCATGTGCCTCGGGCGGAGGTCGAGCCCGTGGCGTTGGACGGGGACGCGTTCACGGACGCGGTGCGGACGCTGGCGGAGGATGCGCCGGTGTCCCCGCGTCCTCGTGAGGACGCGTACCGGCTGTTCGCGGGTACGTTCTCCTCGAAGGCCTATGCGCATGTGCGTGGGCGCTTGGGTCTGGTCTCCGTGGAGGAGCCTTCCCGGGTCCGGCTGCTGGTGGAGGAGGACGGCCGGGAGCTGGCGAGCGCTTATGGGCGGTGGTGCCAGCGCAAGCAGACACCGGGGGACTGTCTTCAATTGCTGGAGGCGGGTTCCGCGCTGGATGAGGACGGGCGGCGTTCGCTGGCGTTCGCCATCGCGTTGGACTCGGTGTGGGAGGAGACAGCGGAAGCGCTGGTGGGGATGACGGATCCGCGGGCGGTGCTCACCGCCATCGTCGCGACGGGCACGGTGTATCTGGCGATGTGGTTGATGCCCGAGCCCGTGTCGAAGGGCATCGCGGCGACGATGACGGTATTGCTCATCGCCTACCTGGGCATCGACACGGTGTGGAACCTCATCCAGGGATGGATTGAGTTGTCCGAACAGGCTCGGGTGGCCCGGACGTTCGAGGAGCTTCGCGACGCGGGGGAGGAGTACGGCGAGGTGATGGGGAAGAACGCGGCGCGGGCGTTCGTGATGCTGGCGCTGGCGGCGGTGGGGAGCACGGCGGAGACGTTCGCGGCGAAGGTCGCCACGCTCCCGGGTTCAGGGCAGGCCTCGCTGGTGGCCGCGGAGATGGGGGGCTTCCGCCTGGGCGCGGCGGCGCAGGTGGAGTCCGTGGCCGTGTCCTCCGCGGGCGTCGTCACCCTGGTGTTGCCGCCGAACGCGGTGGCCATGTCCGCGCGGGATGAGAAGAGTCCCGTTGCGAGTGGCGCGGATGCGGGAGGGCATGAGCACCACATTGCTTCCAACAAGTGGTGGAGTGCCACGAACCGTGGCGGCCCGTGGTCACCAAAGTTCCAGAGGCTCTTTGATAAAGCAGGGATGTCGCTCGACGATCCCGCGAACAAGGTCCACGTGCCGGGCCACAGAGGGCCTCATCCCGAGGCGTACCACCAGAAGGTATTTGATGCTCTGGAGAGGGTGACGAAGCGATGCAGGTCCATGCAAGACTGCAGGGCTGCATTGACGAAAGAACTGCGGAGTCTCGCGAAAGTGATCAACCAGAGAGGGACAGACCTGAATCGATGGGTGACCGGCCTTGAGTGATGCGGGAGGTGCATTGTGGCGATGAGATACTTCAACCTCTCCGAGAACGTCGCAGAGGGGTTCTGGTGCCTGGGGCATCCTCTTGATGGTCAAAGGCGAGAACTCGACGACCCCTGGCAGTTCACGGTTGGAGAACCTGCGCACTTCAAGGGCCCGATTCGGCTTCCGCTGGACCTGGAGGGGGAATCCCGTGACTACGCACATGCGGCGTTCGGCACCCCGGTCGTCAATGCGAAGCTGGCGGCTCTTTTCCGCGAGTTGGCCCCGAATGACATCGAGTTGATCCCCGTTGAGATCGACTTCCACGCAGGGCCGTATTTCATCCTCAATGCCCTTCGCACCATTCCGTGCGTCGACACCGAGGCGTCTTCGGATGTGGTGTATTGGACCGAAGAGGATGGGATTCCGGAAAAGGTCGGCACCCTCAGTTTCATCTCCGAGATGCGCATCGACACGTCGAAAGTGGGTGATGCGAAGGTGTTCCGCCCTTCGGAGTGGGATGTCGTCCTCATCGTCTCCGAAGACATCAAGGATGCGATGGAACGCGCGGGTATCACGGGGGCGGTGTTCGAAGCGGTCACGGGACCTCCGACCGTTGACCCTGTTCGGCGCGCTGAGACGAAGAAGCGGGGCGACCTGTGGGACCAGGCACGCATCGCCCGTCATGCGGTGTGGCGCGGGCTCGGTACCATGTCCGACGACTTCTACATTCCCCCCGTCGTGGGCGGCCCATGGCCCGGCAAGCGGCAGTGCTGGGAGGCCATGCTGCGCGCTGACGGCGGCATGCTCATCGTCACCGACGGTCTGTCCGATCCCTACTCCGACATCCTGGACCGACCCACCGCGGGCTTCGGACTGGAGCTCGCCATCGAGACTCCGGAGCCGCTCGGGGAGGTGTGGAAGAGCTGGCCGGTGCACCTGCTTGAACGCGTCGCCTACGAGGTCGCTGAGTTCGAGAAGCTCCGCGTCTCCCTGGCCAACGGCACTCTGTCCATGGAGGTGGACGGCGTGGGCATGCCCGAAACCCTCGTCACTCCCGAGGGCCGTGTGGCCGTGCTCATCGGCATGGAGACGGACTCGCTGCCCTCTCGCTTCACGCTCCCCGGGGGCGAGGTCCGGCTCCTCACCGTGAAGGTGCTGATGCCCGCGGAGCTGAAGTGGCTGCTCCAGCAGGGCAAGGGCGCGGCGGCGGAGCTCATCCGCCGCTTCAAGGCCGCGGGAGAGACTCACCTCTCCCGCTCCTGGCGTCAGCCCGTCGTCAGCTAGCGCAGCCGCCAGATGCCCGTGGATCGCGCGGGGATGCTCGTCTTCCACGCTCCCGTGCCTCCCGAGAGCTGCGTCACGCCAGGGTCCACGAACAACGGCTCCGCAGTGGTGGCCTCCACGTTGAACGGTCCCACCGACTCCTGCGAGGTGGAGAAGTTGTGGACGACCAGCACCTGCTCGTCGTCCAGCGTCCTCACGAACGCGAGCGTGCGTGACACTCCCGTCGTCGCCGTGAACAGCCGCAGTCCTCCGTTTCGCAACGCCTCCGAACCCTGGCGCGCGTGGATGAGCGAGCGGTAGCGCGACAGCAGCGACCCCGGATGGCTCCGCTGCGCCTCCACGTTCGCCGTCTCCCTCCCGCTGGAGAACGCGTACCAGGGCGAGCCCGTCGTGAAGCCTCCGCCCGCCGCCGCCGACCAGGGCATGGGCGTGCGCTTGGACTCGTCGTTGTTGGCGTTGCCGTTCCCCAGGCCCACCTCTTCGCCGTAGTAGAGGAACGGCGCTCCCGGCAGCGTCAGCAGCACCGCCGCCGCCAGCCCCAGCTTCGCCCCGTCATTGGCGAACTGCGTCGCCAGCCGCACGTGGTCGTGGTTGGTGAGGAAGGGCGCGTCCGCCACCCCGGCCGGATAGTTGTTCTTCATCTCCAGCAGCTTCGCCGCCACGCCCCCGCCGTTGCCCGCGTTGATGCCTTCAATCACCCGCGTGGACATGGGGAAGTTGAAGTTGAGCGGCAGCTCGTCCCCGCCCGGCAGCGTCGCCGTGGAGCCGTAGTACTTCGCCACCGAGGGCGTCTCGCTCCAGTTCTCGCCCACCAGCACCGCGTCCGGCTTCACCGAACGCACGTGCGCGGAGAACTCCTTCCAGAACGCGTGCGTCTCCGGCGTGTCCGCCTGCCCCACGCCGCCGCCCGTCTCGATGAGGTAGCGCGCGGCGTCCAGCCGGAAGCCGTCCACGCCGCGCTGGAGCCACAGCGTCGCCAGGCGCTTCATCTCCTCGCGCACCGCGGGCGTCTGCAGGTTCAGGTCCGGCATGCCGCCCCAGAAGACGCCGTAGTACCAGCCGGTGTCCTGCTGATGCCACGTGTTGGTCTGCGAGTAGATGTCCCACGGCTGCGCCCACGCCGGGTTGTTCGCGCGCCACTGGTACCAGTCCCGCTTCGGCGACTGCGCCGACGACGCCGAGTCCACGAACCACGGATGCGAGGAGCTGGTGTGGTTGATGACGAAGTCCAGGATGACGCGCATGCCCCGGCGGTGCGCCTCGTCACACAGCCGCTGCAGGTCCTCCAGCGAGCCGTAGGCCGTCTGGATGCGCTCGTAATCCGTCACGTCGTAGCCGTGGTAGCTGGGCGACGCGAACACCGGCATCAACCACAGCGCGTCCACGCCCAGGTCGTCCGTCGTCGCCGGGTCGCCGTCGTTCAGGTAGTCCAGCCGCGAGATGAGCCCCGGCAGGTCTCCCACGCCGTCGCCGTTGGAGTCCTGGAAGCTGCGGACGAACACCTCGTAGAACACCGCGCCCCGGTACCACGCGTCCCCCGCGGGCGCGGCGAGCGTGATGCTTCCAGGCGCGGACGGAGCCGGCGCGGGCGTTGGCGAAGAACCAGCGCAGGCCGACAGCAGGGCCGCGCTGCAGAGGGAGAGTCCGCGGAGGGGGCGCATGCCTTCTTCCTCTAACAGCGAACGTTCCACGCGGGCCAGCGCACCCCCCGGATGAAGCGTGCTCACCCGGACGGTAGGCTCGTGGCCAACATGTCTCACCCTCCTCGCCGCCTTCACTCCCTGCATATCCGGCAGGGGCACCCGGACTTCCTCGACCTCCCGTGGGAGCTGCCGCTGGAGGCGTGGACGGAGCGTTCACCGCGCGTGGTGGAGGTGCCGCGCGGCCTGTCCCGGCACGTGGTGGTGTTCGTCTCCTACGGCGCCACCATCTACGCCTTCAAGGAGACGCCCGCGCGCGTGGCGCAGCGCGAGTACGACCTCCTGCGCGGCCTGGAGGAACGCCGGCTGCCGTCTGTCGTCCCCGTGGGACTGGCGGTCCAGACGGAGGAGGGACTGGAGGCCTCGCCCGGGGACCGGCCCGGGCTGCTGATCACCCAATACCTCGCGTCGTCGCTGCCGTACCGCGCGCTGTTCATGCACCAGGGCCTGGAGCGCTACCGGTCGCGGCTCCTGGACGCGATGGCGGGCCTGCTGGTGCGGCTGCACCTGGGCGGCTTCTTCTGGGGCGACTGCTCGCTGTCCAACGTGCTCTTCCGCCGCGACGCGGGCGAGCTGCAGGCCTACGCCGTGGACGCGGAGACGTCCGAGCTGCACGAGCAGCTCTCCGCCGGTCAGCGGGAGATGGACCTTCAAATCATGGAGGAGAACGTCGCCGGAGGCCTGGCGGACCTGGCGGCTCGCGTGGAGCTGGCGGAGGAGCTGCCCCAGGAGCTGGAGGCCTGGCAGGAGACGGCGGCGAGCATCCGCCAGCGCTACGAGCGGCTGTGGGCCGAAATCAACCGCGAGCTCATCCTCCAGCCGCACGAGAGCTACCGCATCCACGAGCGGATCCGCACGCTCAACGACCTGGGCTTCTCCGTGGGCGAGGTGGAGCTGCTGGCGAGCGGGCAGGGCAGCCAGCTGCGCATGCGCACCATCGTCACCGACCGCGAGTACCACCGGCATCAGCTGCACTCGCTCACCGGCATCGTCGCGGAGGAGCGCCAGGCGAGCCTGCTGCTCAACGAGATGCAGGAGATGAAGGCCACGCTCACGCGCAAGCTGGACCGCAGCGTGCCCCTGAGCGTGGCCGCGTTCCGCTGGCTGGACGAGCGCTACCACCCCACGCTGTCACGCCTCCAGAAGGACCTGGGCCGCGCGGCGGACACCGCGGAGCTCTACTGCCAGGTGCTGGAGCACAAGTGGTTCCTGTCCGAGCGCGCGAAGCGCGACGTGGGCCTGGACGCCGCCGTGCAGGACTACGTGGCGCTCACCCTCAAGCAGCCCGGCATCGCGCCGCTGCTCGAGGACACCTCGCGGTCCTCCGGGTAGCGTCAGCGGCAGACGCGGATGGGCGGCTCGATGAGGAACGGCTCGGTGGCGTTCGGGTCGTCCGGGTCGAACGCGGGCGACGTGGGCCCCGCGCCGGTGGGCTTCCACTTGCGCGGCACGCGTTCGATGCCCACGGGGTAGATGGTCAGCGCCCCGTCCTTGCCAATGCGCATGCGCAGGAAGTTCTTCCAGTCCGGCAGCGCGAGTGAACCGAAGGCCTCGTTGGAGTGCGCGCCGAAGAAGTTCACGCTCAGCCAGAGGTACAGGCCGGTGATGAACGGGCCCACGAGGAAGCCGCCCACGAACGTGAACGTGCAGGAGAAGAAGAACTTGCCCGCGAGGTGCAGCCAGCCGTCCGCGCAGTGCGCGCCATCCGGTGACAGCACCGGACACACGCCCAGCTGGCTCACCGTGAAGTACGTCGCGCCCCAGGCGACGAAGAACGCCGCCGCGATGTGCGCCACGCCGTGCAGGCTGCCCAGGAGCGCGCGCCATTTCCCCAGCGCCGCGTCCGCCAGCCCCGCGAGTCCTCCCACCGTCACCATGCCGAGGATGAGCGTCCATGGCCGGTTGACCATGCTGTTGGCCACCGCCGTCACCACCTCCGGCAGGCGGGAGAGGCCCAGCGAGCCCACCTCCGCGTAGGCCGCCAGCGCGAGCAGCAGGTACCAGAGGCCGGTGATGAGCCCGAACAGCGGGCTGTAGCGGATGAGGAGCAGGTTCTTGCGCGCGAGCTTCCGCGACGTGGCCTCGTCCGGGAAGCTCTTGCGCAGCGTGGAGCCGTCTCGCAGCACCGGCGCCGCGGGCGCGTGCGTGGGGTGCATGAAGGCGCCGCCTCCGCCCGCGGTGATGCGGTGCTGGCCGGTGTCGTCCTCGTGCCGGCGGTAGTGGTGCAGGTCACCCGCGAGGAACACGGCGATGCGCCGCCCGAGCACCTTCTCCTCCAGGTACTCCAGGTTGTTCTCCAGGTAGCTGCCCTTGTGGCGCCGCGCCGCCGCGGCCAGCACCCACGCGGGCTCCGCGTTGCAGAGGATGACGCGGTCGTCCGGGCCCATCTGCTCCGCGACCTGGCGGAAGTACTCCACCTGGGGCACGTCGATGTCGCTGTTGAGCTGCACGTCCGTACCGATGAGCCACCAGTTCTTCGGCAGCTTCAGCGCGAAGTAGCTGCGGCTCTGCCGCGTGCGGCGCCCGGCCAGCCAGCGCTGCGCGCAGAACAGCCGCATGAAGGCGGACAGGCCGTCGTACCAGTCGTGGTTGCCCGGGATGACGAACAGGTCCGGGTGCGGCGCCTGCGAGCGGCGCATGGCGGCCTCGTAGGGCTGCACCGTGCGCTCCTCGTACGTCTCGCGGCTGGCGCCCGGGTAGACCTCGTCCCCGCCGAACACGAGCACGCGGCCTCGCGGCGTGACGTGCGCGGTCTTGCCATCTTCCTCCGGCAACCGCAGCTCCGGCAGCGCCAGCAGGCGCGCCACCGCGTAGGTGGAGTCCCAGCCGTCACCGATGTCGGAGACGTAGTCGAGCCAGAAGTCGCCGTCCGCGCCGGACTCCTCCGAATAGTCGAAGTAGGGCTGCTGCGGCCGCACCACCGCTTCGATGAGCCGGTGGTCCGCTCGCGCGCCGAACACCGTGGCCACCACCGCGTCCAGGCCCGTGCGCAGCACCTGCCCGGGATGCAGCCAGCGCACCATGTCCGCGTGCTTCTGGGGCCTGGTGGCGGTGGCGGTGCCGCGCTCGCGCACCAGGTGCGGCGGGGGATTGGGGCCCGGCTCTTCCCAGGGCGCGGGCGAGTCGTCGCGGCGGTCCTCTTCGGGCCGCGTGGGCTCACCGGCCATCGCGAGGACCCGGGACGGCGGAGGGATGGGACAGGGCGGCGGGCGGCGCCAGCGTGGACCGGAGAGCCATGGACCCCTGGCTTAGCATGCCTGTGCGGGACTCCTGGAGGGCAGGCAGGCGTGGTTTCCGTTCCCTGGCGGGATGGTCCCTGCGACCCTGGGGCGCATGTCGAACGCCTCCCTGAAGGACTTCCCCGTCGTCGTGCCCTTCCCCGTGCACTGGAGCGAGATGGACGCCTACGGGCACGTCAACAACGCCCGCACGTTCACCTGGTTCGAGTCCGCGCGCATCGCGTACATGGCCCGCATCGGGCTGGTGGGGCCTTCCGCCGCGGGCGCGGACACGACGTCCGCGGACGGGGTGGGGCCCATCCTGGCGAACACGCACGCGGACTACCTCAAGCCGGTGGTGTTCCCGGTGAACCTGGTGGCGGGCGCGCGCGTCACGCGCGTGGGCAATTCCTCCATCACCTTCGAACACGTGGTGGCCGGCGCGGACGACGGGGTTCTCTACACGCGCGGCGGTTCCATCGTCGTGACGCTGCGCTACGCCACGCATGAGAAGGTCCCGGTTCCGCCGGCGGTGCGGGCGGCCATCGAGAAGCTGGAGGGGAGGACATAGATCAGGATCAGCCCGTGCCCAGCGGGTGCATCCGCACCGCGCGGAGCAGCTCCGCCACGCGCTCGGGGGCGGGTAGCACCGGGCCCACCTTCGCGAGCTTCGCCGCCGCGAAGGCCGTGCTCCTCCGGGCGCAGGTCTCCAGGTCGTGGCCGTCCAGCCTCGACGCCAGGACGCCCGCGACCAGCGCGTCGCCCGCGCCCACGGTGCTCGCCACCTCCACGGGGGGCGGCAGGGCCCTCCAGGCGCCGTCGTCCGACACGAAGAGTGCGCCGTCCGCTCCCAGCGACACCACCACCAGCCCGATGCCTGTCGCGTGCAGCTCGCGTGCGGCCCATGCGATGTCGCCCGCGTTCCTCAGGGGGCGTTCGACCAGCTCTTCCAGCTCGTGCGTGTTCGGCTTCACGAAGTCGGGCCTCGCGGCCACCGCGTGACGCAGCGGTGCTCCGCTCGTGTCCACCGCCACCAGCGCGCCCCTGGCTCGCAAGCGCTCCGTCAGCGTGGCGTAGATGGACGCGGGCACCCCCACCGGGACGCTGCCGGACAGCACGAAGCAGCCGTTCTCCTCCGCGAGCGCATCCAACGTCGCCATCAGCGCGCCCAACGCTTCCTCCGGCACTCGCAGGCCCGGCAGGTTCAGGTCCGTCACCGCGCCGCTCGTGCGGTCCACGACCTTGATGTTCACGCGGCTGGAGCCCGGCAGCCGGAGGCAGCGGTCCTGGATGCCTCGCTCGCGGAACAGCGTCTCGAACAGCGGCACCGTGTCCTCGCCCAGGAAGCCCGTGGCCGTCACGGGCCTTGGGCCTTGCGCGAGGAACGCCGCCACGTTGATGCCCTTGCCTCCCGGCGTGCGCGTCTCCGCCACCACGCGGTTCACCGCGCCCGCCGTGAACCCCGGACACTCCAGCGTCTGGTCGATGGCCGCGTTCAACGTGACCGTCACCACGCCCGGCTTCGTCGGTCTCACGCCTTCGCTCTCTTTCGGGCCAGCAGGCCTCGCACCAGGCCGCGCACCTCGGCGGCGTTGCCGCACTCCAGCGCGGCCAGGGCCACGTCTTCCGCGTCCGCCATGGAGATGCTCCTCAGCAACGCCTTCACCGCCGGGATGCTGGGGATGGCCACGCTCAACTCCGTGACGCCCAGTCCGGACAGCACCACCGCGCCGGACGGGTCACCCGCGATGCCGCCGCACGCGCCCACCCAGATGCCCGCCTTCCTCGCCGCCTTCACCGTGAGGTCCACCATGCGCAGCACCGCCGGATGCAGGCCGTCCGCCTGGGACGCGAGCACCGGATGCTGCCGGTCCATGGCCAGCAGGTACTGCGTCAGGTCATTGGTCCCGATGGAGAAGAACGACACGCTCCGCGCCAGCTGCTCCGCCATCATCACCGCCGAGGGCACCTCCACCATGATGCCCGTCTCCACCGGATCCGCGCCCACCTCGCGGCGGACGGACTCGGTGATGGCTTGCGCCTTCGCCAGCTCCTCGGGCATCGCCACCATCGGATACATGATGCGGACCGGGCCCTCCATCGACGCGCGCAGGATGGCGCGCAGCTGCGTGCGGAACAGGTCCTCCCGTTCGAAGCACAGCCGGATGCCGCGCACGCCCAGGAACGGGTTCGCCTCCGCCGGCAGCGACAAGTAGGGCACGTGCTTGTCCCCGCCGATGTCCAGCGTGCGCAGGATGAGCGGCTGGCCGTTCAGCGCGCGCACCATGGTGAGGTACGCGTGGAGTTGCTCCTCCTCGCCGGGGGGTTCGTCGCGTTCGAGGAAGAGGAACTCGGTGCGCATCAGGCCCACGCCCTCGCCGCCCGCGTCCACGGCCTTGCCTGCCTCCGTGGCCGCGCTGATGTTCGCGGCCACCTCCACGCGCCGGCCGTCGAGCGTGATGGCGGGCCGGTGGCGCTCCCGCTGCTCCTCCTTGCGCCGCAGGCGGATCCGCTCGCGCTGGTGCGCGGCCCTGGCCCGGTCCCGCTGTGAGGGCTGCACGACGAGCACGCCCGCGTCGCCGTCCAGGATGCAGTGCTGCCCATCGCGCAGGTCCAGCACCGACGGCCCCAGCGCCACCACCGCCGGCAGGTCGAGAGAGCGCGCGATGATGGCCGTGTGCGACGTGGTGCCTCCGCCCGCCGTGCACAGGCCCAGCACCATGGCGGGGTCCAGCTTCGCGGTGTCCGACGGCGCCAGGTCCTCCGCCAGCAGCACCACCGGATGATTCGGGAAGGTGGGCTCGCCCTCCAGCACCCGGGCCAGGGGCCGCAGCACGCGCCGGCCCACGTCCCGCAGGTCGGCGGCCCGCGAGGCCAGCACCGGTTCGTCCATCGCGGCCAGCGCCTGCGCGCGGCTCTCGAAGACCCGGTGCCAGGACGCGCCCGCGCTCAGGCCGGTGTCGATGAGGCCGTGCGACTCCGTCAGCAGCTCCGGGTCGTCGAGCAGCTCCAGGTGCGCCTTGAAGATGGCGGCCCGTTGCGCTCCGGCCTTCTGGAGGAAGCCTTCGTGTAGCTGGCGCAGCTCCGCCGCCGCTCCGGCCAGGGCCGACTCCAGCAGCTGATGCTCCCGCGCGGCGTCGGCGGCCCACTCCTCCACCTCCAGCCGTTCGCGCTGGAAGGTCCACACGGGCCCGGCCGCGATGCCCGGCGACGCGGACAGGCCCGCGACCAGCGTCCCCTCGTAGTCGAGCACGGCGGCGGGCATGGGCTCCGGTGCCAGCTTGCGAACGGCGAGAGGCTCCTCACCCAGGCCGACGACGAAGGCCTCCTGCAACGCGAGGAGCGCCGCCGCCGCGTCGTCCCCCGCCGCGGTGAGCGTCAGCGTGGAGCCGCCCCGGGCGCCCAG
The DNA here is from genome assembly GCF_003611685.1 of Corallococcus sp. CA049B. Lineage (NCBI taxonomy): Bacteria > Pseudomonadati > Myxococcota > Myxococcia > Myxococcales > Myxococcaceae > Corallococcus > Corallococcus sp. CA049B. The sequence goes on from NZ_RAWC01000066.1 coordinate 27,543, forward strand.
GCGCAGCAGCGACAGGAGGCTGCGGGCGTTCGCCTGCCGCCCCTCGTGGTGGACGGTGACGTCCGCGCGGAAGCGGCGCACCACCTCCACCACCGTGGTGGCGGGACGCGCGTGCAGGCCGTGCGGGGAAGGGGACAGGACCTGGAGCGAGAGGCCTTCGAACACGGGAGCGTCCTGCTCTTCCGGCAGGGCGCTGGAGCCCTGGAGCGCCTGGATGATGGCGGCCGTGTCCAGGGTGGAGGCCAGGGCCACGGCCCGGGCCTCGTCGTCCAGCACGCCGGTGAGGTTGGCGAGCACCTGGAGGTGTTCGTCGGACCTGGCCGCGATGCCCACCACGAGGTGCGCATGGCCGTCCTCGCTCCAGACGACCCCGGCGGGGAACTGCACCACGACGACGCCCGTCTGGAGCACGAGGTGGCGCGCCTCCGGCAGGCCGTGCGGGATGGCAATGCCGTGGCCGAGGAACGTGGCGGACACCTGCTCGCGCTTGAGCATGCTGTCGACGTAGTCGGGCGAGATGAAGCCCGACTCCACCATCACCTGTCCGACCAGGCGGATGGCCTCCGCCTTGTTCGTGGCGGACCATCCCAGGCGGACCTGTGACGGCGTCAGCGACAGCATCGGTGGTGCTCCTTGCTTCAGGTGCGCGCGAGCTTCACGCGGGGAACGACGGTGCATCCTGCCCGGTGTCGTCCGCACACGCCCGCGCGGGCCTCCCGAGCCCCGTCTTCCGGGTAACAACCCACGGAGGAGAAGACCTCCCGGCCCTCCACGTGGCTCCGGCATGACGGACAGGCGACGTCCGGCGTCCGCGCGCGTGACGGCTCGCATGGGGGTGTTAAAGGGAAGGCCGTCATGTCTGACAGCGTCCTGGACTTCTACGAAGGGCTGGCCGAGGAGTACCACCTGCTCTTCGCGGACTGGGAGCAGTCGGTGGACCGGCAGGGCGCGGTGCTGGACGCGCTCCTGCGCCGCTCGGGGGCGCCGCCGCCGCGCCGGGTGCTGGACTGCGCGTGCGGCATCGGCACGCAGGCGCTGGGGCTGGCGGCGCGGGGGTATTCCGTGCACGCCACGGACCTGAGTCCTTCGGCCGTGGCGCGCGCGGAGCGGGAGGCCCGCGCCATGCACGTGAGCATCACCACCGGCGTGGCGGACATGCGGATGCTGGACTGGCAGGTGCCGGGCACCTTCCACGTGGTGATGTCCTGCGACAACGCGATGGCGCACCTCTTGGAGGACTCGGACCTGGACGACGCCGCGACCGCGATGGCGTCGCGTCTGGTGCCCGGGGGCCTGCTGGTGGCGAGCCTGCGCGACCACTCGGCGCTCCTGGAGAAGCGGCCGCGCTTCACGGCGGAGCGCGTGCTGGACACGCCCTTGGGGCGCCGCGTGCTGTTCCAGGTCTGGGATTGGGCGGTGGATGAGAGGCAGTACACGGTGCGCCAGTTCATCCTGCGCCAGGAGTCCGGCATCTGGCACACCACCGAGCACACCGGCGTCTACCGCCTGCTGCAACCGGTGGAGCTGGAGCAGGCGCTCACCCGGGCGGGGCTGGTGGATCCGCGCTGGTACACGCCGGAGGAGACGGGCTTCAACCAGCCGCTCATCACCGCGCGGAAGCCCTGATCATTGCCGGGAGGAGCGGGGCCGCGTGACGGCGCACGGTGTCCGCGGCCTTCCACCAGACGCGGGCCTTGTGCGCCCCGGCTTGCAGCGTCTCCCTCAGGTGCAACGAGGGCATCAACGCGAGCAGGAGGTGCAGGGCCAACAGCCAGCCCAGCCCTTCCCGGACGAACGGCGGGAGCGGCTTCGACTCCTGGGACGGAGCTGACGAGCTGTCCATGGCACTCCTCATGACGACAGTTGTAGTCAGAATCGATATGCCATGGCTACAGTTGTAGTCAAGAGGCCTTGTCGCGGGGCAGGGCCCAGACGTCTTCCGCGGGCCGGTAGTCGCGGGCGTCCTTGCCGGCGGTGCCGTGGGCCTTGGTGTCGAGCAGGCCCGCGTGCCAGAGGTTCTGTTTGAGTTTGAAGACGGTGGACGGGTTGATGTCCGGTCCGCGCAGCCCGGGCTTCAGTGTTCCGGAGGGGTCCGCGAGGAAGAGGGCTGCCGCCAGCGCCGGGTCGTCGTGGCCCGCGGCCACGGCCAGCTCCGGCAGCGTGAGGCTCCGGCCGTGGTCCGTGAGCGTCCGGTGGATGAGGCGCACCGCGGGCTGACGGATGAGGACGAAGCGCGCCACGGCGGCGAAGGCCGCGTGCACGTCCAGCAGGCGCTTGCGCTTGTCGTAGCGGGTGTCGGGGTCGAACTGGAGCGCGGCCAGGAGGTCCGCCACGGTGCGGCCTTCGAGCGTGGGTTGCCAGTCCAGGTCCAGCAGCCCGAGCGTGTTGGCGCCCGTCGCCGCGTGGCGCCGCGAGCTGTCGCTCCCCAGGTCCTTCCAGTGCGCGGCGAGCGACTTCAGCAGCTCCCCGGCAGGAGCACCCCGGTCCGCGAGGAACGCGGCGGCGAGATAGTTGAGCGGATGGTTGAGCTGGAGGCTGCGCGCGGCGGGGACGCCTTCGAGCAGCGATGAGGCCTGGCTGACGGCCCGGGGCAGCGGAGAGGGATCCGCGGGTGGAATCACCTCCACCCAGCGCTTCGCGTCCCGGGCGAGGATGCCGACCCCGATGCTGCGCGCCTGGTTCAGGGTGGGGGCGCGGAGGTCGGCGGCGGAGGCCGGCAGCGCGAGGTACGCGTGATGGACGCCCGCGCGGTAGCTGTGCGCCTGGCCCAGGCCCTGGACCCAATCCCTTTCAGAGGCCTTCACCTCGATGCCCGTGACGAGGACGCCTTCGGGCCGCGCCACGCTGCACAGGATGTCCGGCCGGGTGCCCTCCAGCGTGAGCCGCGTCATCGGCTCCAGGTCCCGGGCGAACGGGCTGCGGACATACGAGGGATGCGCATCCACCAGCAGGTGCAGGACGCGCGATTCGCGCAGCCCATGCGTGAGCAGGTGGTGCTTCAGCTCGCGGACGACCCTGGCTTCGGCGTGGGGCATGCGGCTCAGGTGCGCTTCGCGTCCGCGGGCGCGTTGGGGTGGCGCGCGAGCATCATGCGCAGCTGGGGCTGACGGCGGACCAGCTCCTGCTTGAGCAGGTGCGCGATGAGCGCGGGCGGCGCGGCGCTCCAGCGCGCGATGTTCTGCACCAGCATGGGCGAGCGGTACGTGCGCCCGCACAAGAGCGACGTCGTCTTGCCGTCCACCGGCATGCCCACGAGCGCGCCCAGGGCGCGGCCTTCCGTGTTGAGGATGAGCTCCGCCTTCTCCTCGGAGGGGCCGGTGGAGAAGCGCTGGCGGAGCAGCTCTCGCGCGGTGCGGCGGGTCTGCTCCGGCACGTCGCGGTCCACCGTGAGCTTGTGGTGCTCCATCAGCCGGCGCATCGCCCACAGGCGGCGGAAGAGGGCGGCCGGCAGCTGCGGGTTGCGCACGAGGAAGCGGCGCACGCCTGTGTCCGCGGCGAAGGCGGCTCGGGCCACCAGCGCCTCCAGGCCCACGGGGTTGCGGTGGTGCCTCGCGATGAGGCGCGCGTGCGCGAGGCCCACTCGCGAGTTCTCCAGCACGGCCTTGATGACGGCGGGCAGCGGGTCGAAGCACAGCGCGGACAGCTCCGGGTCCTCCGCCCCGTGCGCGAGCGCCACCCGCTGGTCCTCCGGCAGCGCGTGCAGCCGCGTCTCGAAGAGCTTGCGGTAGTCGCCCTGGAGCACCTCGGGCACGTCGTCCACGGGACCTGCTTCGTCGTCCGCGCCGTCTTGCGCTTCCGCTTCCGGCAGCGGTTCCGTATCGCTCGCGTCGAGCGACGGGGCGGGATGCGCACCCGCGTGCGCTGCGCTCGCGGAGGCGTGCGGCTTCGTCGTGGCGGCAGCGCTCACATTTGACGGGGCCGGAGCTTCCGGTGGCCGCACCGTGTTCGCGGGACTCGCGGCCTCCGTGCCCGGGAGCAGTGCTCCCTGGGACACCAGCCTCGTGAGGATGTCCCGCAGCTTGTCTGGCGGGAGCCCCGTCAGCGCGGGCAGGTCCTTCTCGCGCGTGTGGCCGTCCAGCCGCGACAGCACGAAGCCCTCCTCCGCGTTCAGCGGGAGCCGCCGCAGGTCCACCGCCGGGTTCAGCTTGGGCGTCCAGTCACTCATGCGCGCCCCGAGTCTTTCACGACACGCGCGGTTCGCGCCTCTCTCCGTCTGGACCGTCCGCACCGGATTGTTCCCGGTCCGTCCGAAAACGACGGGCCGCGTCGGGGACCGCCTGGCTGCCCTCCTGCCCACGGTCCGGAGCCGACCGGTGTCGCAGCCGGCACGAAGAGGGCCCGCATGGGTTGACGAGAGGCGGGCAGCTGGACACAACTTCACTTCATGTCCGACCGCATCCAGACCTATGGCGAGTTCTGGCCGTTCTACCTGCGCGAGCACTCGCAGGCGTCGACGCGCTGGCTGCACTTCGCCGGCACCAGCCTGGGCGTGGGCCTGGGCATCACCGCCGCCGTCACCGGACGCGGCGCGCTGATTCCCGCCGCCCTGGTGTGCGCCTACGGCTTCGCGTGGGCCAGCCACTTCAAGATCGAGCACAACCGCCCCGCGACCTTCAAGTACCCGCTCTGGTCGCTCATCTCCGACTTCCGCATGGCCGGGCTGATGCTGATGGGCCAGCTGGGCCCGCACCTGGAGCGCGCGAACTCCGGCGCGACGGCCGCCGCCACCCTGGCGCCGGCCCCCGTCGAGAGCCGCTGACGCTCGCGGCTCCTTGGGTCTGCTACCTCGGCGGTGGCGGACCGAAGCGGCCCGCGCGGTACCCCGCGAAGGACCTCAGGATGTCGTCCTGGGTGTCCCCGATGAACGGCCCGTGGCTCACCAGCGGCTCGCGCTGCGGCTGACCCGCGTACAGCAGCACCCGCGCCCGCGTCGTCCCGGTGACGCGGACCGAGCTGTCGCCTCCCGACACCGGCCGGTCCAGCCAGCCCACCTGCCCGGGCTTCAGCGCCCGGCGGTCCGGCCCCACCGCGACCTCTCCCTCCAGCACGTAGAAGAAGCCGTTGTACGAAGCGGGCAGGTCCTGCGCGATGGACGCGCCCGGCTCCAACTGGAGCTCCGCCAGCGTGACGGGCACGTAGTTCTTCGTCGCCGACCGCACCGTCCCCGACGTGCCGCTGTACAGGCGCACCTCCACGCCCGGCTCGCGCCGCACCGGCAGCTGCGCGTACGGCAGGTCCTGGTAGCCCGCGGGCACCCAGCGCTGGGCTTTCGGCAACGTGAGCCAGAGCTGGAGGATGCGCGCCTGGCCCAGGTCGCCCTCCAGGCCCTCGCCGTGGATGACGCCGCTGCCGGCCGTCATCCACTGCACGTCGCCTTCACCCAGGCTGCCGCTGTCGTGGGTCATCCCGCCCTTCACCACGAGGGTCACCGTCTCGAAGCCCGCGTGCGGATGAGGCCCGCCAATGGGCTTGCCGTCGATGCGGTCATCCATCAGCAGGATGAACGGATCCGACCGCGCGTAGTCCTCCGGTGAGATGACCGGCACCACCGTGTGCGCGGGCCCGAACTGCCCCTGCGTGGGCTCCGGCAGGTCGATGATCCGCTCCAGCCTTCGCTGCGTGCTCATGACGGTTCCCTTTCCGGGCTCAGGTGAGCGCCGGGTAGCTCGTGAAGCCCTGCTCCTCGCCCTGGAAGAAGGTCGACGCATCCGGGGTGTTGAGCGGGGCGGACCGGCGGAAGCGCTCCGGCAGGTCCGGGTTGGCGAGGAACGGCACGCCGTACGCCACGAGGTCCGCCTCGCCGCGCTCGATGACCGCTTCACCTGTCTGCGCGTCGTAGCCTCCATTGGCGATGATGACGCCCGGGAAGGCCTTGCGAAGCGCCGGAGTGATGCGCTGCTCGGTCGCCGGAGTGGCGGGGCCCGTGACCAGCTCGGTCACGTGCAGGTAGCCCAGGCCCAGCTTGCCCAGCTCCCTCGCGATGTACGTGAAGGTCTCCGTGGGCGTGGAGTCGTGCATGCCCGTGTACGGGAAGTTCTGAGGGAAGAGCCGGTAGCCCACGCGGTCCGCGCCGAAAACCTCCGCCACCGCCCGCGCCGCCTCCAGCGGGAGGCGCGCCCGGTTCTCGATGCTGCCGCCGTACGCGTCCGTGCGCTGGTTGGAGCCGTCCCGCAGGAACTGGTCCAACAGGTAGCCGTTGCTGCCATGCAGCTCCGCGCCGTCGAAGCCGGCCTCCTTCGCGTTGCGAGCGGCCTGCCGGAACTGCTCGACGATGCCGGGAATTTCATGCGTCTCCAGGGCCCGGGGCGTCACCGCGCGCTTCTTGCCCTGGAACGTGAAGACCTCCTGCTCCACCGCGATGGCGGAGGGCGCCACCGGCAGCTCGCCGCCATGGAAGTCCGGGTGCGAGACGCGCCCCACGTGCCACAGCTGCGCGAAGATGAGCCCGCCCGCCGCGTGGACCGCGTCGGTCACCTTCTTCCAGCCCGCCACCTGCTCCGGCGAGTGGATGCCTGGCGTGCGGATGTACCCGACGCCCTGGGGGCTGACCTGGGTGCCCTCCGTGACGATGAGGCCCGCGGACGCCCGCTGCGCGTAATAGGTCACCGACAGGGGGTTGGGGACGTTGCCGTCCACCAGCGCCCGGCTGCGGGTCATGGGGGCCATCACCAGCCGGTTCTTCAGTTCGAGCCGGCCCAGACGCACGGGGGAGAGCAGCTTGGGTGTATTTGCCATGGCCGTTGAATGCTCCAGGCGCTATGGACGTTCCATGGCATCCAGTCCAAATAAATTGACCGATCGTCCAGATGCGCTGGAGGCCCAGGGGGCGGATGTCCTGGCGGACGTCCTGGACACCCTGCGCCTGTCCACCCGGATGCACGGCCGCTTCGAGCTGTTCGCCCCATGGGGGCTCCAGTTCGGGACGTCCCCGGGCGCGCACATCATCCTCGTCGCGCGCGGTGGGGCCCGGCTGGAGGTGGAGGGCGTTCCGGGAGCCCTGGTGCTGAGCGCGGGGGACCTGGCGGTGCTGCCGCATGGCGGAGGCCACACGCTGCGCGACGCGGAGGACAGCCCCGTTCATGTCCTGGCGCCGGGAGCCTGCGCGAGCGCCCGAGGAAAGGGCTCCATCCGGTTGGGTGGCGACGGCGAGCGGACGACGCTGGTGGCGGCGTCGTTCCAGTTGGGCGTCGCGCCGCGCACGCTCCTCTTCAAGGAGCTGCCCCGCGTCATCCACCTGGCCGCGGACGACGCGGCGACGGCGCCGTCACTGGCGTCCACGGTGCAGCTGCTGCTGACGGAGAGCGCGTCGTCGCACCCGGGCGCCACCGTCATCATGAGCCGGCTCGCGGACATCCTGCTGGTGCAGGCCCTGCGAGCGCACATCATGAAGTCGGAGAGCTCGTGCCGGGAGAGCGGGCTGCGGGCGCTGGCGGATCCGCAGATTGGCAAGGCGCTCGCGCTCATCCACGAGCGCCCCGAGGAGCCCTGGACGGTGGAGAGCCTCGCGTCCGCCGTGGCCCTGTCGCGGTCCGGCTTCGCCGCGCGCTTCAGCGAGCTCGTGGGGGAACCGCCGCTGGAGTACCTGGTGGGATGGCGGATGATCAAGGCCGCCCAGCTCCTGCGCGAAAGCGAGCTGCCCCTGAGCGAGGTCGCTCCGGCCATCGGCTACCAGAGCGAGGCGTCCTTCAACCGGGCCTTCAAGCGTTGGGACGGGACCGCGCCCGGCGCGTACCGGCGCAGCCACCGCCGGGCGTGAGTGGGGAGTCAGAGGTTCGTTGGAGACGCGACGCACCAACCTGGCCGACAGTCGGACAGGTCTTCCAACGACGCACCGGCCACACTCTTCTCGGTGCATTCCCCTCGGAGTTCGCAGGTGGAGAGTCCCGGAGCGTCTGGAGGCGGCGGTTTCCCGCTGTTCGGCTCCACGAAGAGGGCCTCCGCATGGGGGCTGGGTGCGACCCCGAGCGCCACGGTTTCCTCGGAGGCTGTCGCGAGACGGCCAGGGCTCTGCTCCGCCTCTTCAGGGAGGGCCTCTGGTGCCGTGTCCTGCTCCTCGGTTGACACGAGGTGGTCGAATCCATGCTCCTCCACGCAGTGGCGTGTCTTCAAGGACTCGTCCTGCCCAGGGGCTGACGTAGGGGCGCCGAAGTCACGTTCCTCCGTGCAGGGGCGTGTCCTTGGCGCAGAGTCCTGCGTGGTTGATGTCACGGGGGGAGGGTGGGCCTCGGGTGAAGCCTGCTCCTGGGCAGCGGGGGCAAAGGCGTCCAGCACCCGCTCGTCGCGCGCCTTCAGGAGTGCCGGCAACTCATGTTGAAGTGCCTGCGCGTCGCGCTCGTGCAGGATCGCCGTCACGCGGAATGCCCACTCGCGCAGCGCCTCTCCACCCATGAGCGGCAGCAGTTGGGCTGCGCCTCCCATGAATGCCCGCTGCAGGGACTGAACGAGGAGCACGTGGCCGGGACGCGCCGCCACCCGCGCCGCCTGCCGCAGCAGCTCGAACTCCACGTGCGCGCAGGTTTCCCCTGACTCCCAGTGCGCCGCGTCCTGGAGCTGGAAGCACGTACTCCCCAGCCGGTCCAGGTCGAGGTCCGAGGCCCTCGCGCAGCAATCGGCCAGAAGCTCCACCAGCACCTGCCGCTTGAGGCTGAAGTAGCCCTCCAGGAGCCACCGGGCATCCGGGTTGCTCGCGTCATGCAGCGCCAGACCCAGGTTCTCCAGCGTCAGCGACTCATCCAGTGCCACCGCGCGCGTCTTGCGTCCGGAGCGCTGCACCACCAGGCCCCTCGCCGCCAGCCGTCGCAGCGCCTCGCGGATGGTGCCCCGACACACCTCATAGCGGCGCGCCAGCTTCGCTTCCGAACCAAACTGCCCGCTCGGGTGCAGCCGCCCCAGCGCGATATCGCGCTCGATTTGCGCCTCCACATAGGCCACGAGTCCTCGCCGTTCCATCCCCATTCCCCTTCCTCGTTCCAGCATCGCCATCCAACCACAGGGGTCTGACATGGACGCGCGGGCCCACCCTCCGCGCCGATTGCCAGGCCAGCGCGCCCCCGGGCCGCATGGGGCGAAAACCTGTCCGACTGTCGGACAGGTTTCTAGGCAGCCGGTCCCGGGCGGTCGCCTCTGTTCGTGCCCTGCCTTGGTGTTCGCGCACGCATGACGTCGCATCCCTGCCGCTCAAGCGCGGCCTCGGGCCCATGCGGCGGAGCTCGGTCCGACTGTCGGACAGGTTTTGAGACAAGCGTGCCCGGGCAGATGCCTCTGCCTGTTTCCCCGGCTTTCCGTCCATGCACGCGCCCCATCGCGGCGCTCCGTGAGGGATGCGTCCTCGCGGAGAACTTCGGGTCGCTCGAGAGCTGGCGTCAGTTCTCCTCGAAGACCGGGTCCTGCTCCGTCGGAACCAGGGTGAGTTCCTGCACTGCGACAGAGGTGGGTTGTTCGTCGTTGCTCCTGACGATCCCGATGACCTGCGCGGCGAAATGGATGCGGTCCGTCTTTCGGATCTGGAGGAGGCCGCGGTCGCCCCAGTGGACCGCGGGATTGTCCGCGGAGAGGTCGCCGCGCCAGGTTCCGTCAGGGAGCACGGAGATGCGGACCCGCTTCATGGTGTAGGACTTCTGATCGATGTAGTCGTTATAGGCGAGGACGTAGATGCCATCGTTCTCGATGACACTCGGCAACGTGGTGTTCGTCTGGGCGTCGGTTTCCTGCATGGGTTCCAGGTTGACCCCTTGGAGGACCTTGAGGGCTACGACGTCATTGTTCTGGAGGGTGTCCGCCATCGAATCACCCGTCACGACCGCGAAGGCATCGATCTTCGTACCGTCGATGGAGTGCGAGAACGTGTCCTGGTCGGGGCGAGGGGCGAAGTTCGGGCCCGCGGCGACACGGAAGATCTGATCCAGCCTGCGTGCTGATTGGATGACGTCGTGGGGGACCTTGAGTTCCTTGAGCCTGTTCCGGAGATTGCGACGCCTGGGCCGATTGACCTGCGGGGGCGCGGCCTCCGCAGGGGTGGGCGCGACGGACTCCGGTTTCAACTCCGAGAGGGGCTGTCCCAGCGCGAACTCGAAGAACTTGAGGAGGCGCTCATTGCATTCGGTGGCCTCGTCGATTCGTTTGGTGGCGGTCCACGGTTTGTCGGTTCGCCAGGTCTCGCCGAAAATGAACTTCTCGAAGTTCGGCGCGTGGGTGAGGCTCGTACCGCCCTCGTTCAGCAACGCTTCGATCTGCGCGTTCGCCAGGTCGGCCTGATCTCCTTCATCCAGGTCGTAAACGACGCTGTAGTGGATGCCGAAGGCTTTGAGGACCTTCTGGAACGCGGGGATGGTCCATTTGCCACGGCAGTTGATGAGCGTGGTCGCACGCCGGGCCAGGAGGTACTTGGACCAGCTGAGCTCACCGGACTTGTGAAGCTTCCTGGCGACGGAGTCGATTGCCGCGAGTTCGCAGTCACCCTCGACCAGGCAGACCTTCTCCGAGAAGAAGGCTTCGTTCACAGCCGGATCGAAGTTGAGCAGCATCCTGAGGCGCGCGCGCTGTTCCTTGTCGGTGGCGGACTGGTCGAAGACGTCCTCGGTGCGTTGATAGGCCTCGGGATGCCCATCCTTCTTCCTCAGGATGACGATGCCATCGTGGCGGTCCGCGAGGTCGAGGAAGACGGGCGAGTGCGTCGTGCAGAGCACCTGCCCGACACCGCTCTGCGCGATCTTCAGCAGGGTGTCCCGCATCCTCCGGCACATGCCAGGATGCAGGTAGATTTCAGGCTCCTCAATCAGGAACAGCATGTGTTGGCGCTCGCGCGAAGCGCTCTGCCTGTTCTGCTCCACGTACAGTTGGAGCAGGGCGAGGACGATGGAGCGCTGGGCGCCGTGGCCCTGGCTGTCCGGTCGTGTGGACAGGGCTCCATCCACCACCCTGAACTCGGTGCTGCTGGCGAGGTCCGACGTCACATCCGGAGTGGTGAACTTGAGCTCCGCGCGGATGTTGATGAGCTCCTTGAACTTCTCCGTCAGCTTCTCCTCCATGGAGGCCACGATCCGGTGCTTCCCCTCGGTAGCGAAGAGCTCCTGGAGCTCATCCGCCGCTGACTTGAAGCGGATGACGCATTCGTGGTTCGCCAGCTGCTGCTCGAACAGGGCATTGACGATCTTCCGGATCGCCGACTGCTTGGCGCCTACGTCCGTCTCCTCGCTGGTCTCGCGAAGCGCGGGGACGTAGATGACGCTGGGAAGGGCTGCTTCGAGGGCGGTCGCGATGCTGCCTGGATGAAGCACCCATTCCTCCTGCTTGTGTACTTCGAGGAGGGGAGACTGGAGCTCACGAGCGGCGCTGAGGAGTTGCTCGAGCGTGGGCTTCGCTGGGGCTCCGTCCTTGAGGGCTCGCTCGACGATGGGCTTCCATCGCTCGTCTTCCTTCTCGAGCGACTTGATGCCTTTCTTGGCCGACCAGCCCGTGAGTTGGTAGTTCGGTGGACGGTCGGGGTTGTACGACCAGTTCTCCGCTGCGCCGTTGATCGCCTTCCAGACTCGCTTCAGCCGGTAGCGCTGCTGGGTGCCGTCGAAGAAGGTGTTGTCCTTGAGGGCGTCGAGCTGACGGTCGCTGTCGGTCAGTTGGTCGAACTCGAGCTCGACCTCGATGGGCCCGTTGCTGGACGCGTTGCCCGGAAACTGCTCCTCCGAGGCCTTCATGCTGGCGCTGCATGCCAGCCGGATGGCCTCCAGGATGGAGGACTTCCCCGCGTTGTTCTCTCCAACGATGGAAAGGAAGTCCGCGGAGCCCTGTCGCTGCTCTTCCTTTTGGGGAATTCGCAGCTCGATCGACTTGATGGACTTGTAGTTCCGGATGGTGACTCGGTCCAACCTCATGGGCGCCCTCCCTCGCATCGCGGCGTGACCGCATTCGCGATGTCGGAGGTTGCCTGCGCTCCCAGGGGGCGACCATCCCCACTGAGAGGGATTGCGGAGCGAAGGCGGACGACCTCACGGGGCCCGCGTCCGGAAGACAGCGGGCCCCGCGTGGAGCGAACGTCAGGCGCTGACGCCCACGCCAATCGGGCAGCTCACGCCAGTGCCGCCGACGCCGCAGTAGCCGCCCGGGTTCTTCTGCAGGTACTGCTGGTGGTAGTCCTCGGCGTAGTAGTAGGCCGGCGCCGGGAGGATCTCCGTGGTGATGTCACCCAGGCCCTTCGCGTTGAGCGCGCCCTGGTACGTCTGGCGCGTCTCCTCCGCGGCGCGCTTCTGCGCCTCGTTCGCGAAGTAGATGCCGGAGCGGTACTGGGTGCCCGCATCGTTGCCCTGGCGCATGCCCTGCGTCGGGTCGTGGTTCTCCCAGAAGACCTTCAAGAGCTGCGCGTACGTGACCTTCGCCGGGTCGTACACCACGCGCACGACCTCGTTGTGGCCGGTGAGCCCCGAGCAGACCTCTTCATACGTGGGGTTCGGCGTCAGCCCGCCCGCGTATCCCACGGACGTGGAGTACACGCCCGGCACCTGCCAGAACTTGCGCTCCACGCCCCAGAAGCAGCCCATGCCGAAGAGGGCCGTTTCGAAGCCCTCCGGCACCGGCCCCTTCAGCGGGGTGCCCAGCACGGTGTGCTTCTGCGGAACCGGCATCTCCTGCGGACGGCCCGGCAGCGCCTCCTGCGGAGTAGGGAGCCTCAACTTCTTCGGGGACGTGAAGAACATGCTCTAGCTCTGTCTCTTTATACACATCT